>JAGABQ010000107.1:0-8183 GCA_017614495.1 Clostridia bacterium | reverse complement strand
GTCGCGAGCCCGAGGGCGCAGGGGCAGGACACGACGAGCACGGCAACCCCGTGCGTCAGGGCTTTCCCGATCCCTCCGCCGATTATCAGCCATATCGCGGCCGTGACGGCTGCTATCCCGATCACGGCGGGGACGAACACCCCGGCGATCCTGTCGGCGAGCCGCCCGACCGGCGCCTTCGACGCCGAGGCGTCGGAGACCAGACGTATTATCCCCGACAGGGCGGTGTCGGCGCCCGCGCCGGTTATCCTGACCCTTATGAGTCCGTTGCCGTTTACCGTGCCGGCGCTCACTCTGTCGCCCGGCGCCTTCGTGACCGGGACGGGCTCTCCCGTGAGCATGGACTCGTCGATCGCCGTCATACCGTCGGCGACTACGCCGTCGGCGGCGATCTTTTCCCCGGGGCGTACGACGAGCGTCATGCCCTCGGAAAGCTCGGACACCGGCAGGGTCGTCTCGGCGCCGTTATCTTCGACGGCCGCCGTCTCGGGCATGAGCTTTTCGAGCCCGCTGAGCGCCCCCCCCGTGCGGCGGCGGGCCGCCGCCTCGAGGAGTCTGCCGGCGGTTATGAACGACGGTATCATCGCCGCCGCCTCAAAATACAGATCGTGCGAATGCTCTCCCCCCGACACGGCGAGCGCGAGCATGACGGCGCTGTATATGAACGAGACCCCGCTCCCGAGGGCGATGAGACTGTCCATGTTCGGCGCGAGCCTGAGGAGCGAGCGCGTCCCGGAGACGAAATATCTCCCGTTTACGATCATCACGGCGAGCGCCAGCCCCGCCTGTACGAATGCGCCGGTATGCCCCGTAAAGGGCGACGGCAGCCCGATCATTCCGCCCATCGCGAGATACATGAGCGGAAGCAGGAAAACGAGCGAAAGCGCGAGCCGCCGCGCGAGCGCGGCGATCTCTTTTTTGTTGTCGAAGTCCGGGACGAAGTCGTCCCCGGCGCGCGAGCAGCCGTAGCCGGCGCTCTTTACCGCCTTTATTATCTCCCCGTCGTCGCCGCCGTCGACCGTCAGCGTCTTTGTCGTGAGCGACGCCGAGGCGGAGCCGCAGCCCCTGACCTTCCTCGCCGCGTTCTCGACGTGGCTGACGCACGCCGCGCAGGACATGCCGGTCACCTTGAAAATCTTCATCGAAAATCGCTTCCCTCCGCGTCCGCGCGCGGATAAATCATACCGATACAGTATAATTTTAGCACCCCGCGGCGCTTTTGTCAACACGCCCCGGCCGCCCCGAAAGGCTCCCTCGGCGCCCCGGAAGGCTCCCTCGGCGCCCCGAAAGGCTCCCTCGGCGCCCCGGAAGGCTCCCTTGTGTAAAGGGAGCTGTCAGCCGAACGGCTGACTGAGGGATTGTAAAACGATAGATTTGCTGAGACAATCCCTCCGTCACGCTTCGCGTGCCACCTCCCTTTCCACAAGGGAGGCCGGTTTATTTGTTCGCCTCGCTGACGATATTTCGCTTTCTGCAAAGCCAAGCGGAACTTTATCTTGCCTTCCCCTTGGAGGGGTAGGCGTGAACCCCAAAGCTCGCTTTACTCGCTTCGAGGACCCCGCCGCGGTGTCAGCGTCAGCTGACGGATGAGGTGTTAGCGAACACACGGGGCTGTCGAACGGTTAAGGCGCTTGTCGCCACCTCATCAGTCCCTTCGGGACAACGTCGGGAACCCCGCAAAAATGCAAAGCATTTTTGGGGGAACCCCGATTCCCCTCGAGGAGAAGCCAAGACAGAGTTCAGCCCCATGCGTTTCAGGGGGGCGCGGGGGGCAAATGCGGCGGGGGGCGGCGAGTGAGGTGTCCGCGGCGCAAAACTTAACGGGCGGGCGGAACTAAATTTGCGGTCAATTCACACGCGGTTCACAGTTGCGGTGTATAATATGTTCAGCAAATGTGGCCGTGCCGTCCTGAGGACGCGGATCATGAGCGCTTCGCTTGTACGTCCCCGCGCGAATCGCCCCTCGTCTTACGGCGGAAACTTGTTTGCTCTCACACAGCGGGTGAGGGTTTTTTCGTTATGCCCGCCCTCTTGCGGGCGCCGGCCGCTTTCAATTGTTCAACGCAAAGAGGTAATTGTAAAATGAAAACAGGAAACCGTTCCCCGGTCGGGAACATCAGAGTCGCCATGCTCGGCGGACTGAACGAGATCGGGAAGAACCTCGCCGTCATAGAATACGGCGAAAGCATCGTCGTCGTGGACTGCGGTCTCGGCTTCCCCGACGAGGAGATGCCGGGCGTCGACCTCGTCATAGCCGACACGACGTATCTTGAAAAGAACCGCGACATGATAAAGGGCGTCTTCCTCACCCACGGACACGAGGACCACATCGGAGGCGTCCCGTATCTCCTCCGAAAGATCGACGTGCCGGTCTACGGCACCAACCTCACGATAGGGATACTCGAAAACAAGCTCGAGGAGCACGACATCCCCTTCGAGCCCGACCTGAACGTCGTCAGGGCCGGCGACGTCATCTCCGCCGGCGACTTTACCGTCGAGTTCATAAGGGTAAACCACAGCATTGCCGACGCCTGCGCCCTCGCGATAAGGTGCGAGGCGGGAACCATCGTCCACACGGGAGACTTCAAGCTCGATCTCTCGCCTATCGAGGGGGAGATAATGGACATCCCCCGCCTCGGCCAGCTCGGCAAGGAGGGCGTCACCCTCCTCATGTGCGAATCGACCAACGCCGAGCGCCCGGGCTACACCCCGTCGGAAATGACGGTCGGCAAGAGTCTCGAAAACATCTTCACGGTCAACTCCGACAAGCGCATCGTCGTCGCGACCTTCTCGTCGAACGTCCACAGGGTACAGCAGATCATCAACGTCTCGGCAAAGCACAACCGCAAGGTGGCGATCACCGGGCGCTCGATGATAAACATTGTCTCGGCGGCGCTGCGTCTCGAATACATGAAGATCCCCGACGGGCTGCTCATCGACGTTAACGACATATCCCGCTATCCGCAGAACCAGATCACGCTCATAACGACGGGCACGCAGGGAGAGCCGCTCTCGGCTCTGTCGCGCATGGCCTTCCAGTCTCACGACAAGGTCAGGCTCGGCGCCGGCGATCTCGTCGTGATCTCGGCGAGCGCGATACCCGGCAACGAGAAGATGATCGGCAAGATCATAAACGAGCTGCTGCGCAACGGCGCGTCGGTGTTCCGCGACGACAGCACGTCGGTCCACGTGTCCGGCCACGCCTGCGAGGAGGAGATCAAGCTCATGATCGCCCTCACGAGGCCGAAATACTTCATGCCGATACACGGCGAATACCGCCAGCTGAGCGCCAACAGGTCCCTCGCCCTCGCGATGGGCATCCCGGAAAAGAACATATTCATCTCCGACGTCGGAAAGATCCTCGAGATCTCGCCGTCGGGCGCCGCCTTCGGAGGCACGACACCCTCCGGCAAGATACTCGTCGACGGCTACGGGATAGGCGACATCGGCAGCGTGGTCCTCAGGGACAGGAAGCACCTCGCGCAGGACGGCATAATCGCCATCGTCACGACGATCGACTTCGACGACTGCTTCATCGCGTCGGGGCCCGACGTCGTCACCCGCGGCTTCGTTTACGTCAAGGAGTCGGAGGAGCTCGTCGAGGGCATCCGCGACGTCGCCCGCGACACCATCACCGACTGTATCGAGAACGGCGTGACGGATCACGTCGAGATCAAGGCGCAGACCAAGAGCGCCGTGATGAAATACGTCCTTAACAGCACGGGGCGCAAGCCGATGGTGCTGCCCATCATAATGGAGGTCTGACAATGGAAAAATACGCCTGGAAAGCCCGCCTGCTCCCCGGAATGAGGGAGGAATACGTCCGCCGCCACGACGCGATATGGCCCGAGATGGTCGCCGTACTGAAAGAAGCGGGCATCGTGAACTATACCATCTGGAACGCCGGCGACGAGCTCTTCGGATACTACGAATGCAGCGAGGGCGTGGAAAAGGCCGCGGCCGTTCAGGCCGGCTCGCCCGTCGTCGACCGCTGGAACGAGTACATGAAGGACGTCATGGAGATGGACGCCGACCCCGTGACGGGCGCGCAGCCCCTGCTTCTGAAAGTTTTTGAGCTCAACTGAGCGTCTCGCGCCGCGCGGCACTTGATTAAACCGGCGTTTTATGGTATAATGGCGTTTGAAGTGTCCGCAGAAGGCGGATTTTTGCCCGGCGGACGCCGGGACCATCCCAGGAAAGGCATGGAAAAAGTATGAAAAAAGCATTGGGTATCATCCTCTCGGCGATGTTCCTGCTCTCCGCGCTCGCGGGCTGCGCCGGAAATTCGTCCGACGAGGAATATATCGGACCCACGATCCCCGTCTATATCGCCGAGGAAATAGCCAACTATGACCCGGCTTACGGCAACCTCGACGCCGAGACGCAGAAGATCCTCGGCCTCGTTTACGAGGGGCTCTTCAAATACGACGCTAACGGCAAGGTCGTAAAGGCGCAGGCGAAATCTGTCAAGATACTCGACAAGCCCTCCGACAACTATTACGGAATAGAGATAAAGCTTCAGGACACCGCCTGGAGCGACGGCACGCCCGTCCAGGCGCAGGACTACATCTACGCGTGGCAGAGGATACTCGAGCCCGGCTTCCGCGGCGAGGCGGCGTCCCTGCTCTTCGGGATAAAGAACGCCCGCGCGTGCAATCAGGGCGAATGCTCCATCGAGGACCTCGGCGTCACCGACTCGGGCGTCAAGATCCTCCGCATAACCTTCGAGGGTCCTACGGACTATGACAAGTTCTACGAGTACCTCGCGAGCCCGATGCTCGTCCCGCTCCGCGAGATAGCCGTCAACAAGGTCGAGAAGGACTGGTCCTCGAGCTCGTCCGTCGTCGTCTGCAACGGGCCGTTCTGCATACGCAGCTATTCTAACGAGGAAAAGCGCCTCACCATCGACCGCAATATCTATTACATGAGGAACGTCGAGAAGGACAGCGTGATGAAATACGTCACCCCGTACCGCCTCACGAACGATCTCTCCAAGGGCGCCGAGGGCGCCGAGGAGCTTTTCTCCTCCGGAATGCTCGCCTTCGACAGCTCGCTCCCGCTTTCAAAGCGCGCCGAATACGCCTCCAAAGCGACCGTCAACGACACCATGTCGGTCATGACCTACGTCTTCAACACGGCGGTAGAGCCGTTTGACAAGCCGGAGGTCAGGCTCGCGCTCTCACAGGCCCTCGACAGGAACAGGATCGCCGAGATTCTCACCTTCGCAAAGCCGGCCGGAGGCATCATAGCCGACGGCGTGTTCAACACGAATTACAAGGGCAAGACGTCCTTCCGCTCGGCGGGCGGCAGTCTCATCCCGGCGGAGGCAAACGTCGCCGAGGCCAAGTCCCTGCTCTCCAAGGCGGGCGTCTCGGGCGGCAGCATCGAGATAACCGTCCGCAAGACCGAGGCCGACGTCGCGGTCGCCGAGTACGTCAAGTCGGTTTGGGATTCGCTCGGATTCAAAGTCACCATCAAAAAGCTCGACTTCTACAAGTATAAGGACGAGCGCGAATACGACCTCGTCAGCGACAGATTCAACGAAGCATACGAAAGCCGCAATTTCCAGGTCATCTCGGTCGACTACATGATGTTCACGACCGACGCCTTCGGCAACCTCGCGACCTTCTCGAAGAACTTCGCGAGCGGAGTCATCGACCTGACCGTCGCCGCCGACTCATACGATCTGACGACCCACGTATCGGGATATGACAACGAGCAGTACACGGCAAAGCTCGAGGAGGCCTTTGCCGAGTCCGATCTCTCAAAGCGCGCGGAGCTTCTCCACGCCGCCGAGGAGATTCTCATGAACGACATGCCCGTCATACCGCTCGTACAGCTCAGGAACGCGTCGGTGTCCGACAGCAATCTCAAGAACGTCAAGTTCACGAGATTCGGCTGCGCCGATTTCATCAAGGCAGACCTTAAAAACAAAGATAAATACACCGTCGAAACGGGCGAATAATACAGAGGACAAGAAGCGGCTGCCGGTGTATCCGGCGGCCGTTTTATATTTTACGATGCAGCAGATTAAAGAGAAAGAGGATATAAAGACCTTCATCCTCTTCCTGATGAGGAATATCGGGTATCCGCTCGAGTTTTCCCTGATAAACGACATAGTTCTCCAGGACGGCTTCGTCGCTTCGTTCGATTTCACCGAATGCTTCGCCGAGCTGCTCGAGACCGGCAACATCCACGAGATAAAGGGCGAGGACGGCGAGGAGCTTTACGAGATAACCGAACAGGGAGTTCTCGTCGCCGACACGCTCGAGAGCGACCTGATGTCGATGATAAAAGAAAAAAGTCTGAAATCGGCGGTCAGGCTGCTTTCCTTCCGCAAACGCGGCGCCAAGGTGCGCTTCACCTCCGAGAAGATCTCGGACGACGACTACGAGGCGACCTGCGTCATCACCGACCGCGGCGGGGAGATAATGAAGATCTCCCTCACGCTCGGGAGCTACAACCAGCTCCAGAAGATCAAGATGAACTTCACCGAAAAGCCGGAGATCGTCTATCGCGGCGTGTTCGCCGTCCTGACGGGAGACGTGAACTACCTCATCGACGAGTGAGAAAGCAAAACAACGCAAACGCGGGGCCCTGCCCCGCTTTTTTGACCTACATCCCGCGGCCGCGCCCCGGCATCGCCGGGGGAATACGGTGCGGAGCCGCGGGGGTAATTGTGAATTATTTGTTTCGCGGCAAAATTGCCTTGCATAAAATCTTTTTTTCTGTTATTATATTCATGCATAGAAAAAGAATCAGGAGGCGCCGGTATGGACGCGTTTTTTCAGGCGGGTATAAACGCCGCGACGGGCGACAACACGACCGTCATGCTCATCATCGCCGCGGTCGCCGTCGTCGGTGTCATCGTGACGGCGATCATTTTCAGGAAAAGAAAGAAGGACGACGACGAGTGACGGCTCAGGCCGCCGCGCGACGCTCAAATCTCACAGCACACGACCCCGTGCCGCCCGGAACGGGGAACAATCCGATCGGAAGTGAAAAAATGAACAACACAGAAAAGCTCATCCTCCTCCATTCAAACGACCTTCACGGTGATTTCCTCGCCGAGCAGATAGACGAGAAGCTCGTCGGCGGCGTCTCCATGCTCTCGGGTTATATCTCAAAGACCCGCCGCGAAAACGAAAACGTCATATACGCGATAGCCGGCGACATGTTCCGCGGCTCGCTCATCGACAGCGAGTACAAGGGCATCTCCACCATCGAGATAATGAACATGCTCGCGCCGGACGTCGTCACGCTCGGCAACCACGAGGTCGACTACGGCCTCGCGCACCTGCTCTTCATCGAAAAGTGCGCGTCATTCCCGATCATCAACGCGAACATGTACCTGACGACGAACCACAGGCGGCTTTTCAAGTCCAACCAGGTCATCGAGGTCGGCGGGATGAAGGTCATGTTCATCGGCATCCTCACCGAGGAGACCCTCGCGTCGATACGCCCCGACGCGCTCATCGGCTCCTTCGTCGACATACGCGAGGCGGCGAACGAGGTCGGGAGGATATGCAACTCCTACAAAACGACCGACATCGACTTCACCGTCCTCCTCACCCACATCGGCATAGAGGCGGACATCGAGCTCGCCAAGATACTCGACCCCGAATGGGGCGTCGACGTCATAATCGGCGGCCATTCCCACACCAAGCTCGACGAGCCGGTCGTCGTCAACGGCATCCCGATCGTCCAGGCGGCGTACGGGACCAACCAGATCGGCCGCTTTGACATCACTGTCGACACGGACGAGAACCGCATACAGAGCTACGAGTGGCAGCTCGTCGAGATCAACGAGCAGAACTGCCCGCACGACCCCGAGATAGAGGACATCATCCTCCACTACAAGAACGAGACGGACTCGAAATACAACTGCATCCTCACGCGGTTCGCCGGAGTTTACTCACATCCCGCCCGCAACACCGAGACGGAGCTCGGACGGATATTCTCCGACGGATTCCGCGATATGACCGGCGTCGATATAATGCTCACGGGCTCGGGCTCGATAAGGAGCCCTCAGCTCGGCACGGTCGTCACCCGTCAGGACCTGCTCTCCTGCTTCCCCTTCGGCGACGCGATCCACAGGATAACCGTGACGGGCGCTCAGCTCAGGAAAATGGTCAAGCACATCCTTCGCGACGACGCCTGGCGCGGGACTACGGAGTTCTATC
>JAGABQ010000106.1:0-2559 GCA_017614495.1 Clostridia bacterium | reverse complement strand
GACGAAGATACAGGAATACACGAACTTCCTGAACGCCAAGAACGACGGATATCATTACGAATACGTCGATCCCTACACGATGTTCTCCCTCGTCCTCCAGTCCGGACAAGGGAACCATATAGGATAAAACGTCAAATCAAAAGCAAAACCGGGCGCGCCGCGCCCGGTTTTTGTTGTATCCGATTTTTCGGGATCACGCGAGACCTTTTTTGCAGGGCTTTCCGATCTTTTCCCTGTGATAATAATACAGCTCCTCGGTGGCGAGGGCCATTTTCGTCACAGAATACCTGTCCTCGGGGCAGGTCGGGTGGATATACCACGTGTCCTCGAGGGTGTTGAGATCCACGTTGTCGCCGTACCTTCCGAGATAGTCGTATTCGATGTGACACGAATACATGGACGGGACGGGCTTTATCATCTCAAACGGATCTCCGTCAAAATCGACGCCTTTTACGCGGAAGCCCTCGCCGTCGTGCACGAGCGTCCCCTCGCCGAGGTCGATGAATTTGTTTTTCGGGAGGGACTTGACGTGGACCGGCAGCTCGCCCGAGGAATAGGTGCCTTCCCTGACCTCGCGGCGGACGTTTTCCCTCTCCCATTCGTACCAGTCGGGGATATGCGAAAAGCGGGTGTTCCCGTCCTCCGCCTCGAGCTCGCCGAGCTCCGTCATGCGCCAGCTTTTACCGCACGCGCGGCAGAAAAGCCGGTCGTTTTCGCTCGCCATGCGGTATTCCGCGCCGCACTCCGGGCACTGATAAAGGACCTTGTGAAGCCCTTCCGCGCGCTTCGGGTACGTGACCTTTATCCCCTTTTCCTTCTGCCACGCGAAATCGTCGTACCGGAACGCCTCGACGAGGCGCTCGTTGATCTCGTTTGCCGTCTTTTCTGCGAGCTCCTCGGGGGTGAAGAGCACCTCGATCCTCGCCTCGATAGGGTTCACGCCCCTGTCGTGAGCCGAATCCCAGAAGGGGGAATTGACGTGATGCCCGTGACACGTCAGCATGACGACGGGCACCTTCATCATCCTGCAGAACTGCCCGAGCGACTCCGGCAGGACGGCCGTCGTCCCGCAGAGCGAATATCTCGCTTCGGGGAAAATCACGCAGATGTTTTTGAGATCGTAAAGCGAGCGCCTTATCTGCCTCACGAGAAGGATGTCGCTCGTGAACTTGCGCTTGCATATGCACCCGACGTCCCGCAGGAGCTTTTCCCTCCCGAGGAAGCCGTCGATCGCGACGACGTAGTTGGCCTTGTTCGGCCATATCGCATCCGACATGACCTTGAAATCCATAAAGGCGTTGTGATTCGACAAAAGGATATACGGCGGCCTGAGATCAGCCGGCCTCAGGTCCTCGAGGATCCCGCCGTGCTTTTTCACGTCCGGGACCGACAGGGCCCTTATGACCGGCATAAGGACGTCAAGAGTCTTCCTCGGCTTTAACGTCATGTCAAATCGTTTCGGCTGTTTCTTCATGTGCGACCTTCCCGCTCTTTTTGAGATATTATACAGTCCCCGCCGCAAAAAGTCAAGCCGCCGGCCCGGCGTTCGCCGGGGGAAACAGCCGGAGGAAAAGGCGGAAAAGTAACGGAAACGACCGTTTCGAAAAACAAAAGAGAGCCGTGGCTCTCTTTTGCGTACGTTGTGAGTTTGTTCGCCGGTCTCGGGATCGGGCTGTCCCGCCGCCGTTAAATCACGCAAACGGGTTTTCGTCCGGGTATCTGTCGCAGGCCGGGCGGTTGAAGCCTATCTCCCTGACGCCGAGGAATCTGAACACCTCGTAGAGCGCCTCTCCGCAGTGACCGAAGGCGACGGCGCCGTGGTGCGGGAAATTGCCGCCCACGAGAACGTGACGGTAGAATCTTCCCATTTCCTTTATGGCGAAAATGCCGATCGAGCCGAAGGAGCGCGTCGGCACGGGAAGCACCTCGCCCTCGGCGACGTATGCGCGGAGCACCGCGTCGGCCGTGCTCTGGAGACGGAAGAAAGTGACCTTTCCGGGGGCGATGTCGCCCTCGAGCGTGCCCCTCGTGATGTCGGGCTCGGAGTCCGGCTCGAGGTGGCTGTGCATTATCCTCTGATATCTGATCTCGGGAGAGCACATCTTGCAGGACGGGGTGTTTCCGCAATGGAAGCCCATGAAGACGTCCGTCGGCTTGTAGTCGTATCCGAATTTGCCCTTTATGCCCTGCTCGTAGATATCCTTCGGGACGGTGTTGTTCACGTCGAGGAGGGTGACGGCGTCGGACGTCACGCAGGCGGCGATATACTCGCTGAGCGCGCCCCATATATCGACCTCGCACGCGACCGGGATACCGCGGGAAGCGAGGCGGGAGTTGACGTAGCAGGGAACGAAGCCGAACTGCGTCTGGAACGCCGGCCAGCACTTGTTCGCCATGGCGACGAAGCTGCGCGAGCCCTTGTGCTTCTCCGCCCAGTCGAGGAGGGTTATCTCATACTGCGCGAGGCGCGGGAGGATGCCCGGCATCTTGTTGCCGCAGCCGAGCTCCTTCTCCATATCGGCGATGACGCCGGGGATGCGGGGGTCGTCCTTATGGGCG
>JAGABQ010000105.1:0-3305 GCA_017614495.1 Clostridia bacterium | reverse complement strand
GTGCTCGCACGGCGGCGGGCCGTCGGACGTCGTCGGCACGTCAGCGGAAGCGACGTCGGCGCCCGAGGCGGTGACGACGGCGACGGACGGGGCTCCGGCTAAGGTGACCGGATGGTTTGACTACGGTTCCGCGCTTTACAAGCGCGATACATTCACCCCGGGAAACAGGCAGTCGATCGAATTCCAGATGGCTAAAAACGAGATTGAGGGATTTCAGTATCTCCTGACCTCCGACGCTGACGTCGACGGTCTGCGCTGCGACGTTACGCCGCTTTCCGACGGGCAGGGGCACGTCATTGACGGCACCGTAAACGTCGTTCAGTATCTGTGGGTTGACAAAGCGGACGGCATAAGCGAAATATTCACCTGGTACCCCGTGTTCATGCTTCCGATGGACGACGAATACCAGGGAGGAAGCTTTGACGTAGCCGCTGACACATGCAGGACGCTCTATATAAGTTACAGAACCGACGCGGACACGGTCCCGGGCACGTACACAGGGAAGCTTTCGGTAAGCAAAAACGGCGATGAGCTCCTCTCGGGGGACGTATCGCTGAGAGTGCGCGACATATTCTATGACGATAAAACCGAATGCCTGACAATGGTGGGGCTGGGGTACGACAAAGAGGACGGGGACCCGTATACTCCGACCGGTCCCGAAAGCGCGCCCGCCATGGGTACTCAGCACGGACTGGGATTTGCCAATCCGGAGCTTACGCTCGAATATGCCGGGTTCCTTTTTGAAAACAGATTGTGCGCCACGTATCTGCCCTTTCCTGACGATCTCCTCAACGAGGATTTCGATATGGTAAAGGATTATCTCAACAATCCGAGATTCACCGGCGCCAACCTCAGAAGGCCGTATGTAAAAACCGAAGACGACGTCGCCTGTATTTCCGATAACGCGTATGCGACGATGCTCGCAAAGGAGTATCAGACGGCCGTCGAAAACGGTTGGGAGAACAAACTGTATTTCGCCGGATTTGACGAGCCGCACGTTGAAGAGCAGTTTCAGGTGATAATTAACAACGCCGCGTGGGTAAAACGGTATTTCCCGTCGGCGAAATTCCTTGACGCTTTCGGTATCAATCTTACGCTTGACGGCAGGAACGTCGTTGAGCGTATGTCCGATTACACAACGGCGTACTGTCCCGTAATAAACGTTTTTAAGGGAGAACTGAAGGATTCGCTTCTTAAGCTCAAGTATGAACGCGGAGACACCCTTTTCTGGTATACCTGCGGCGTGCCAAACGCGGAGGGCAACAGAGTGGTCGATTTCATGCCGGTGATCCCCGGTACGACGAAGCGCCTGATGTTCTGGCAGCAGTATCAGCAGGACGTGGACGGCTTCCTTTACTGGAGCATTACCCACTGGAACTGCTGCTATGACGTATGGGCGGACGACTATATGGAAACGGATTTCAAGTTTCCGAAGAGCGACGCCATGCCGACCGACGCCGGAGTCCTGATCTACTGGCATCCCGTGACGAAGAAGCCGGTCACGACGCTCGGGTTTGAGGCGATGCGGGATGGGATCGAGGACTTCCAACTCTTTAAGATGGCGGAGCGAAAACTCGGCAGGGAAAAAGTCCTTGAATACGTTGAGCAACTGACGACAGATATAAATCAGTACGTCAGATACGAGGACGGGAGCACCGAGCTCCTCAACGACGTTAAAAACAAGGTCTTTGACCTTGTGGAAGGCAAATGAAACAAAAGCCCGTCCCGGGAAAATCCGGGACGGGCTTTTATTTCATGAGATGCCATTTGATATAAACTCATCTGTGGACGAAGATCAAGTGTAGTTAATTCTTTCATAAAACCGGTTTCGGTCCGTTCGGGATTGACAAACGAGCCGGTAATGGTATAATATACATCACAGAGCGGGTGCGCAGTTCACTCGGCGGCCCTTTCCTTCGGCTTCCCGATCAGGTGAAATAATCCCAAAGAGAGGAAAAACGCAGTTGCCGTTTGGGATACTGCATTATACGTGTAAACATGAAAAAAATACCGGCTATTCTTTTATCAGCAACTTTGGGGGTGTGTCTGCTTATGCTTCTCTTTTCCTGCGGTTCCGCAAACGATCCGGGTCGGACGGAACGGCCGACGTCCGATACCGTGACGACCGCCGATCCGGGCCTTGACGCCCTCGAGCCGTCGGACTTTACCGAACCCGCCTGGGACGTACTCGATTATTCATCGATGAACCCTGTTTCCGGGGAATGGAACGCCTCGGAAGGCGCGCTTTCCGGCGCTAACGAAAACGCGGGAGACTGCTTCATAATGAGCGATATCAGGCACGATCCGGGGAGCACGATGTCCGTTTCTACCGATATTCATTTCAAAGACGGCACCGCATGCGGTATAGTTTTCGGCGTACAAGACCGATCGGATCCTTCCGCCGGATGGTATTGCGTCAACGTTGACAGAGATAATTTCAAGAACACACGGCTCTTCTCCGTAAATACCGGAACGGTCGGCACCGCAAGCACCGCCCAGCGGCCTCTGACCGAAAAAGAACAGTTTAAGAAGGATTTCAATCTGCGCATCGATATTTATCCCGGCGGGGTTTTCGCTTTCTGGCTTGACGGCAAGTTCGTCGCCTCCATTACGGACAGCGATTACAGAGGCGGATATATAGGTCTGCAGACTTATTATGCCTCGGTCGAATTCAGCAACACGAAGGTAAGAGTAATTGAATCCGAAAATCATCTGCAAGAGCTGTCGATCGTCGGGGACGCCGTCCTTCGCCCAGCGTTTGACAGAGCAGTTCGGTGCTATTTTGTAAATCTTCCTTATAAAAACGACTGTCTGAAGCTCGGGATAAAACCCGAGGAGAACGCAGAGGTCTACGTAAACGGCATGCATTACAGATCGGAGATCAGCCGCGTCACTCTCCCGCTTTCGGTGGGAACGAACGATTTTGAAATTTTATCGGTCGGAAGCGACGGGAGTGTCTCGGTCTCGCGCGTCATAGCCGTCAGGTACGAGACCGACGAGGCAATATATTCGGACGAATACAGACCTTACGCGCATTTCACGGTCGCTGACGCCTGGCTGAACGACCCGAACGGGCTGGTCTACGACGAAAAAACAGAAACGTGGCACATGTTTTTGCAGTACACTCCGGGATCGACCGAATCGGGGACCAAATACTGGGCTCACACCGTCTCAAAGGACCTGTTCCACTGGTCCCGCGAGGAGATAGCGATCGAGCCCGACTCCGACGGCGCGATATGGTCAGGGAGCTGTGTCGTCGACAGAAACAACACCAGCGGATTCTTCGACGATTCGGTCGACCCGCG
>JAGABQ010000104.1:0-6457 GCA_017614495.1 Clostridia bacterium | reverse complement strand
TTTTCGTTGATGTCGGGCCCGAATGTGTTCCAAGAGTTCCAGCCCATGGGAGGACGGTTAATTATCATGTTTTTCTCCTTGCAAACGGCCGCCGGTCGGGGCCGGTCATTTTCTTCCGATATTTTACCAAATAAATCCCGTCCAGTCAATACCCGAAACAACAATAGTTGATAATCAAAAAAACTCCGCGGGACGGCTCTCCGTCCCGCGGCGCAAAAAAACGGTAATGTCAGACTATCCCCTGCCGGAAAAATTATCTGCTTTCGAATATTTTTTTGTTTCCGATCTTTCGACCGCTACCGATATTATATTAAAAACTCGGAAATGTCAAGGAGTGTTTGAAAAATATAAAAATCGGTTCAAGAGCGCTGCGCGCCTCTCAAACCGATTGCGTTCTATACTGTTTTGATCCGGATTATTCCCCGTCGGGGTAGAACCGGCATTCGACGAGCTCTCCGGTTTCCTTTTCGTAGAGCTTACCGTCAACCGATTTCAGATACGGGTTGTCGGGATCGCACGAAAAAACGAACACCGGCTCGTACCATTCCGGATCATCCCCTGTTCCAAGAAGGAGATACTTGCCTCCGTATTCTGCGTATCCGAACATCGCGCGCTTAACGTTTTTTCCGACCGTAACGTTGAACGTGACTTTTGTTATCTCATCGTCCTCCGACGGACCGCGGAGCGGCATGACCTCCTTCGGGACGATCACGCTGAACGGATCGGGAACGCCGGTCCCGAAATATCCGCCTATACCCTCGACAACCGCGCCGCTTTCGAGCTTGTCCGGGATTACGATATCGGTCTCATCCACGTCTCCGTTCCAGAAAAAGTCCCTCGCGTAGGCGCGCGTACCGAGGTCACTGACGTAATACGTCACATACTGCTCGGTCGCCGACCCGCCCTTCGTAAAGGGCGTGCAGGCCGAAAAGACGAGCGTCAGCGCGGCAAAGATCAAAAAAATCCTTAAAAAGTTTTTCATGCTATTTCTCACTCCCTGCTTTTTTTCACTATAAGCGCGATGAATCTTGCAAGCGCGTCGCATATCATAAGTATGCCGGCAGACATCGCAAAATACGGGACGGCGCTCCGCGGGATTACGAGAAAAGCTATCCCGAAGGCAGCCCAGACGATTATCTCGATTATTCCCGCGACCTTGTCAAATCCGCTCCTGCTCTTGGCTCGCTCGCCCGAAAGATACGCGATGATTATCATCGCCAGACCGAAGATCACACTCCCCATGAGAAACATCGCGTTCTCCTTGAAGATGACGACGGGGATGAGCGCGATAAGGACTATCGTTATGTAGATTCTCTCCCTCAGTCCGTCGAGACGGAATCTGTTTTTTATCAGCGCCCTGACGGTTATGAACAGCTGGAACGCGGCCGTGGCGGAAAGCAGTATGAGCGCGAGCACCTCGAGGATCGAATTCATCATGAGGAGAACGACGACACCGGCGATGAGATACGAAAACGCGACGAACAGATCCGAGCCGAAAATCCGGCCGAGTTTCTTACCCGCTTTGTCGGCCTTTTCGCCGCTCAGGGTGTCGTCGAAAATCGCCCGCTTAGGGAGCTCAATGAGATTTTTACGCGTGACGCCGCTCGTTTTCGAAAGCCCGAGCACCGTCTTTGCGAGAGTGTCGGCGTTCATCTGTGAAAGGTCCGTCACTCCGTCGGCGCCGAGCGCGTCGAACAGCTCGTTTACGACGGTCGGCCTGTCCTCGATCGAGACGCCGCCTATCCAGTCATTTATAAGCCGGCTCAGGCCGACGCTCCTCTGGGAAACCGCGCCCGTCAGGGCGAGATCTCCTCCCTCTACGAGCCACGACGCGAGAGAATGCTGTTCAAGCCCGCTGCGATAGCTCCTGACGATCTTCGTGTCGGTCATGGTCGGCTCAAAAAGTTTGCCTATCAGATCAAATTCGGGGATTATCCTCGTCGTGACGGAATCGATGCGCTTGAGGATCCCGGTGTCGAGCACCTCGGGGCAGAACCCCGGACCGTCGAGAGAATAAACGCGGGTGACTCCCCTGAGCGCCCGTCCCGACAGCGTCCCCGCCGCGTATAGCGCGAGGTTGCCGCCTTTCGAATGCCCGGCAATATAGAAATCCCGTCCGCCGCAGTCGTCGAAGGCGCGCTCGGCGTACTCCGCCGCGGAGTCCTGCGCCTCCGTCCTCGTAAACGAGATCATAAAGTTTTCGCGCCAGCCGGCGAGCGAGCTGTCCGTCCCGCGGAAAGCGACGAAACGGAACGTTTCGTTTTCGAACGTTATGGCAAAGAACTGATACGGCGGATCGTCGCGCAGCTCGTTTACGCACGCGGTCATCGTCAGCCCGCCGAAACGCCTTGAACGGACGGCCTTTTCAAAGATCTCGGTGTTCCCCATGTCGCCGCCGGTTATCATGAGCTTTGCGCCGCCGTTTTCGATGAGCTTCACGCATTCCGAAACGGGAACGCGTTCGTCTCCGTTTTCAAAGAGCGGCGTAACGTCAAAATACGAGATCACGCAAAGGATCAGCGCGTCGGCGTCGCGAAAGGGACAGGCCGCAAAATCTATACCGCCCATCCAGTCCACATATCCCGCGAGTGTTTCGGTCATTGTGCCCTCCTCAAAGGGTTTGTCTGAATACGGTATTATTATACATTATTATCCGGCGTATGTCAAACTTGACACCCCGCGCCGGGTATGGTATAATAAAGACAGAAAATAACACCGGATACGGTGATACAACTGGAGTATGAAAATGGATTTCTGGGAAAACTTTACAAAAACGATTTCGCAGGCGACCGACCACACCGTAAAGAGCACAGAAAAGCTCGCGACCGTCGCAAAGCTGAAATACAGAATCTCGACCTTCAAGAGCAAACTTGACGATTATTTCAGAACGCTCGGCGAGATGAAATATTCCGAAATGAGCGGCGACGAGGTCGGAGAAGAAGAATACGGCATGATCTTCGACGAGATCGTCCTTCTTGAAAAGAAGATCTCCGTCCTTGAAAAACGCATCGCGTCGCTGAACGACTACGTGGAATGCCCCCAGTGCGGATACAAAGTCCGCCGCGGCGTGGCCGTCTGCCCTTACTGCGAGTACGTGATAGACGAGGAAGCCCTCGAAGCGGAGAAAAAAGCCGCGGAGGAAGCCGCTAAAAAGGCAGCCGAGGAGGCCGAAAAGGCCGCGGCGGAAGCTGAAGAGGCCGCTTTTGACGTCGCTGAAGAAATCGGTGACGAGGACGCTGCCGATCTCTCGGAAACAGCCGAAGAATAAGACGTGATCTCCGTTTCCTGCGACGGCATATCGCTGTCATTCGGCCCGGACGACGTGCTGAAAGACGTCAGTTTCGCCCTCAACGAGGGCGAAAAGCTGGGCGTCGTTGGGGTCAACGGAGCCGGAAAATCGACACTGCTCGGGATAATCGCCGGAGCCGTAAAGGATCATGGCGGCAGCGTGTCGGTATCAAAGGATATGACCGTGGGTCTGCTCTCGCAAACCGCCCTCCCCGACGGGGACAGGACGGTGCTTGAGGAGGCCTTTTCGGCATACGGAGATCTCGAAAAACGCGAAAAAGACCTCGAAGAGCTCAAAAAGAAAGCGGAAAACGACGAGCGGGCGGCCGTGAAATTCGCCGCAGAGCACGAAAAATTCGTAGCCGACGGCGGATATTCTTTCAGAAACCGGGCAAAGGGGATACTCCGCGGGCTCGGCCTGCCGGACGGCGTCTGGAACTGCCCCGTTTCAGTCCTGAGCGGAGGGCAGAAAACTCGCCTGGCTCTCTCGTGCCTCCTCATGAGGGACGACGATATCCTTCTTCTGGACGAGCCGACGAACCACCTTGACACCGAGGCGCTCTTCTGGCTCGAGGACATGCTCAGGCGGTCAAGAAAAACCGTCATCGCCGTTTCGCACGACAGATATTTCCTCGACTCGGTCTGCGGGAAAATACTTGAGATCGAGCACGGGCAAGGGAAGGTCTACAACGGGGGCTACACCCGGTATCTTGAAAAGAAAAAGACCGACCGCGAAATAGCCCAGAGGCATTACGACAACCAGCAAAAGGAGATCCGGCGCCAGCAGGAATATATAGAACAGCAGCGCCGCTGGAACAGAGAACGCAACATCATAGCCGCCGAAAGCCGGCAGAAACTTCTCGACAAAATGGTGCTCGAGAAAAAGCCCGAATCCCTTCCCGCCCAGGTGAGGATGTCCTTCGGAGCGTCGGTGCAGAGCGGCGAGGACGTGCTCGTCGCAGAAAAACTCGAAAAGACGTTCCCCGGCAGGGACAGGCCGCTCTTCTCCGGCCTGTGTTTCGGGGTCAAACGGGGCGACCGCCTGTTTTTCACCGGCGAAAACGGCTGCGGAAAATCCACACTGCTGCGCATCATAGCGGGGAAACTCTCGGCCGACCGCGGCTACGTCGTGAGGGGCACGAACGTGAACACCGGATATTTCGATCAGGAAAACCGCGGGCTTGCCTCCGGGCAGACCGTGCTCGAAGCCGTGTGGTCGGCGTTCCCGAAAATGACCGAAACGGAGATCCGCTCGGCGCTCGCCCTGTTCCTTTTCAGGGGAGACGACGTCTTCAAAAGCGTCGACGTTCTCTCGGGAGGCGAGAAATCGCGGCTGACACTACTCATCCTCATGATGAGGAAAAGCAACCTTCTCATTCTCGACGAGCCGACGAACAATCTCGACATCCCGTCAAGAGAGGCGCTCGAGGACTCCGTTGAGGGCTTCGACGGGACTCTCATCGCCGTGTCTCACGACAGATATTTCCTTAAAAAACTTTCGACAAGAATAATCCATTTCGAAAGATCGGACGGGCCGGCGGAATTCGTCCCGACAGAGACCGACGGATTTGACGGATATCTTTCCATGCTCGAAAACCGGAGCGCGGACCGGGACGACGCCGCGCCGCCTCCGTCCGCCGAGAAAGAGCGCTGGCAAAACGCAAAACGCGACCGCGCCGAACTGCGCAAAAAAGAGCGCCGGATCGCCGCGGCCGCCGGGCGCGCCGCCGAAATCGAGAAGCGCATCTCGGAAATAAACGCCGAAATAAACGGGGACGCGGCTTTCGATCACGTTCGTCTCGGCGAGCTCACGGAAGAACTCGAAACGCTCGAGGCCGAGCTCCTCGAGCAGTATGAAATACTTGAAAGCTCCGACAATCTCTGACAGGGAGGCGGCGAAATGGCCGGAATAAAATACTACCTGAGGCGGCTCACGCATCTGAATCAGAGCAAAATGAAGAAAACCGTCTCGCGGATAAAGGAAAAGAGCGGAAAGCGCTCGCTCCCGCTCGCTTTCGATATGCTGTGGTGCGCGCTGAGATACGGCTGCGGCTACACCGATTACGAATTTTCCGAGTGGTGGACGCTTAACGGCAAACAGCGAAACACCTATCTCACCCGCGGAAGGAACGATTCGCTCGTTAAAAAGCTCAACGATCAGTCGCTCAACCACCTGCTCGAAAACAAGGACGAGACCTTCTCGGTTTTCCCGGAATATATGCGGCGCGGCCACCTGCTCGTCACCCGCGAAAACAAGGACGATTTTTTGAAATACGCCTCGGAGCGCCGTGACTTCATCGTCAAGCCGCGTGACGACACCTGCGGCCACGGGGTCCGCCATATAGTCGTCTCCGACTACGAAAACTCCGACCTCCTGTACGACGACGTGATAAAGGACGGCGACGCTCTCGTCGAGGACAGGATAATACAGCATCACGAAATGTCGCGGCTCTGCCCCGATTCGGTGAACACCGTTCGCCTTGTCACGGTGATCTCCGACGCGGGGATCCCCTCTGTGCTCTACGCGGCGGTCAGAATCGGACGCGGCGGGTCGGTCGTTGACAACCTGACGGCCGGCGGGCTGACCGCTCCGGTCGACGTCGAAACCGGCAGGATAAACGGCTTTGCCTACGGGCGCGACTGTTCGGTACATACAGAACATCCCGACACGGGACTCACGTTCCTCGGGTTTGAAATCCCGTTCTGGAAAGAAGCCAAAGAGGCAGTCACCGCGTCGGCCGGAAAGATACCGCGCCTCAGATACGTCGGATGGGACGTTGCGATAACCGGGGACGGGCCGACCTTTGTCGAGGTCAACGAGCATCCCGGCTACGGTTTCGTCCAGTTCCCGGCGAACACACCCGACAAGACCGGCGTCCTCCCGGACTTCAAAAAAGCCATCAAGGGATGACGCCCTCGGGCCTGACAGAAAAAGCAGACTGAAATCAATTCAGTCTGCCTTTTTGTTAATTGCCGTCACGCCTCGGGGGCCTCTTCCTCTTCTTCCTCTTCGTCGAGATCCTCGTCGTCGTAATATTCGTCGTCATCGGCGTAATAGTCGTCAAGCTCGTAAAGCTCCGACTCCACGTCGCCGAGATCATGGTCGAGCTCGTCGAGATAATCGTAGATGCGGTCGTTCTCCTGCTTGAGGTCGGCGACTTCGGACGCC
>JAGABQ010000014.1:0-6513 GCA_017614495.1 Clostridia bacterium | reverse complement strand
GGCGGCGACGGAGAGCTGCTCCGGCGCCGTGAGCTCCGACGCGCCGGCCTCAACGCCGGAAACATCCGACACCCCGCCCGAAACGGATGAACCGCAGACGACGGACGCCCCGCCCGTCACGGAAGAGTCAATTACGGAAACCTCGGCCCCGCCCGACACCGACGTACCCGAGCCGGTGAACGAGTTCAAAGAAAAGCTCGACGGCATCGGCCGGAACATACTAGAAAGCATACTGACCGACGAAATGACTGCGCGCGAAAAGGCCGAGGCGATATTCCTGTACGTCAACCACAGGATGAAATACGTCTCGACCTCCGACAAATCCGACTGGATAAAGGCCGCGTACGACGGATATACCCGGAAAAAGGGCGACTGCTTCAATTATTTTGCCCTGTCGAAGGAGCTTCTGACGCTCGCGGGCATCCCAAGCATTGACCTGGTGCGCTGCGGAGGGGAATCGGAACACTACTGGCAGCTCGTCAACGTCGGCGACGGATGGTATCACTTCGACGCCTGTCCGCATCCCAGACAGTGCCCGTTCAGATGCTTCCTCAGGACAGAAGCGGAGGTCGCCGAATATTCGGAAAAATGCACCCCCTGGAGATTGAACTACTACGTTTACGATCACAGTCTGATAGACGTTTACGTCGAGGGCTCGCCCGTTGAGACGGAGACCACGGAAACATCGGAAGAGACCGGCGCGAGCGAAAGCGGGGCGGCGGAAACGTCCGGAAGGAGCGACGAATGAAACGGTACATGAACAAGATTTTTGCGGTCCTTACGGCGATCCTGCTGCTTTCGTCCTGCTCCGGATTTGCCGGGGAAAACGGCGCGAACGGGGGAGAAACCGACGGATTTTACTTCAAAGCCCCGACGGCGGGAGGCACCGGGATAAGGATCGGCGACGACATGTCGGAGGTGCTCGCCTCCCTCGGCGAGCCGCTCAAATATTTCGAGGCGGCGTCCTGCGCCTTCAACGGGCTCGACAAGACCTATACCTACTCCGGTTTCGTCATAACGACAAGACCGGACGGCGAGCGCGACCTCGTCAACTCGATCCTCCTGACGGACGACTCTGCGTCGACCGTCGAGGGCGTCTATATAGGCTGCTCCGCTGAGCGGGCGGCCGACGCCTATCCCTCGTGCGAAAAGCTCGAAAACGTTATCCGCGCCGAAAAGGGCGGGACGGCGATAAACATGATCATAAAAGACGGCGCCGTCATTTCAATCGAGTATATTCCGGCCTGACACGGCGGCGGGGAGCGTCCCCTCCGCTTTTCGTCGGCTCGGGAGAAAATCCCGAGCGATTTTTTCTTTTCTGCGGCGGTTTTTGCCCTTTGACAGATTGATATATCCGTCGTTTTGGGGTATAATATAAAAAGAGATAGTGTGCGGACCGCCGCGCCCGGAGGAACGGATGTCACTTTTCAAAAATCTTTTTTCGAAAAAACTCATTTCTTCGTTCGAAAAAGTCACGCTCAGACTGAGCGGCATGCGTCACGTGACCGAATATGAAATCGTAATGAAGGACGGCATGGCCGAGATCTCGCAGTACGGGATCAGATTTTCCGAGGGAAAGGACAGCCGCGTGCCCGAAAAGCGCGCCGTGTGCGGCGAACAAACGGCGCTGAAGCTTATGAACGACTGCAGGCTCCTTTCGTGGGACGGATTTCACGGCCCGCATCCAAAAGGAGTCAGGGACGGGACGACGTTCATCCTCAGGGCGACCGTGAACGGAGACAAAACGGTCGGCGCCTCGGGCTCCCGGAACTTTCCGCCGCGTTTCCGTGACTTCACCGACGGGCTCCGCGACATCCTCGACGGGGCGCGGGAAGATCAAACGGAGGGGACGAAATAACATGGCGTCGAGCAAGGAATATCTGAATTTCATAATGGATCAGCTGTCCCCGCTCGACGGCGTCTCGTACCGGGCCATGATGGGAGAGTATATCGTTTATTTCCGCGGAAAGATCATCGGCGGCATCTATGACGACAGATTTCTCGTCAAGCCGACGGAGAAGGCGCTTGAGCTTATGCCGGCGGCGCCGAGGGAGCTCCCCTACGAAGGCGCAAAAGAGATGCTTCTCGTCGAGGACGTCGACGACCGGGAATTTCTGATCGGGCTCGTCGCCGCGATGGCGGGATAAAAACGGAAAAAAGCGCAGGAAAGCACAAAGGGCAATACCGTGAAACTTGTTTCTCCTTCAATGGAATACGACGCGCAGATACAGGCGTACCGAAGAGAGTTCCTCGAGACCGGGGGCTCGATGGACGGGTGCGGATCGCTTCGGAGATTCGACAAAACCCAGGACTGGCTCGATCAGGTCGAGGCGCTGAAGCGCAAAGAGACGACCCCGCCCGAGCTCGTCCCGATGACGCAGTTCATATACGTCAGGGAGTCCGACGGCAAGGTGGTCGGCGTGATACAGATACGGCATTATTTCAACGAATATCTTGAAAAGTTCGGCGGTCACATCGGATATTCCGTGTGTCCGAGCGAGCGCAGAAAGGGCTACGCGACGGAGATGCTTCGGCTCGTCCTGCCGGAATGCGGAAAGCTCGGGATGAAAAGAGTGCTCATCACCTGTCTGCGCGGGAACGAGGGGAGCAAACGGACCATACTCAAAAACGGGGGCGTGTTCGAGTCCGTTGTCCACGAGCCGGAAAAGGACGTGTATCTCGAAAGATACTGGATAGATCTTTCGGAAGCGAACGGCACGACCGAAAAACGCCGACCCCCGGAGGCGGCTGTATGACGATAAAACTGTTTTTTCAGGCGATATCAAAGTTTCTGATCGGCGTTTTGCTGATCGCGCTGATACTGTTCCTGTCGGCGGGGACGCTCAGCTATCCGAACGGCTGGCTCTTTCTCGCGATACTCTTTATCCCGATGTTTTTTGCCGGGATAGTGATGATGTTCAAAAATCCCGAGCTGCTCAAAAAGCGGCTGAACGTCAGGGAAAAAGAGTCGGAGCAGAAGACCGTTCTCGCCCTGAGCGCCGTCATGTTTCTCGCGGCTTTCGTCGCGGCGGGGCTCTGCTTCCGTTTCGGGTGGCTCCTTCTGCCTACATGGGCGGTCATCGTCGGCGCCGTGGTGTTTCTGCTCTCGTACGTCATGTACGCCGAGGTCCTGAGGGAAAACGTCTTCCTTTCGAGGACTGTCGAGGTACAGGAAAACCAGACCGTGATCGACACGGGTCTCTACGGGATAGTCCGCCACCCGATGTACTCGGCGACGCTGATTCTGTTCCTGTCGATGGGGATCGTCCTCGGTTCGCCGATCTCGTTCGCGATACTGCTTTTCTACATACCCGTCATCGCAAAACGGATAAAAAACGAGGAAAAAGTCCTTGAAGAAGGGCTGGACGGCTATACGGAATATAAAAAACGGGTAAAATACAAGATCATCCCGTTTATCTGGTGACGGCCGGCAAACGGCAAAAGGAGGGGATATAATCATGGAACCCACGATGAAAGAAAAACTGAACGTCCTGATCGGGCTGTGCGAGGACGGAAATCCATCGTTGTTTGAACGCCATCACGGCACTGACGGGATCAAAAGAGAGGATAACTTAAAAAGAGCCGCTGTATTTGTACTGATAATTGCATTTCTGCTGACGGCATCCGCCTGTTCCGGAGCCGTCACAAAAGGAAAAGTTCTCCTTAAAGAAGGCACGGTGACGAAAGTTTCCGTGTCGTCTCAGCCGGAGAGCAAAAACTATTCGTTCGACGGGGACGCCGCGCGCTCCGTTGTAAAATACTTATCGGGATTGAAACTCTCCGACAATTTCCCGGAAAATCCGGCTCAATACGACGGACAGACGTGGGTTGTTTCCATTGAGTACGAAGACGGAGATACCATTACGATCTATCACTTCGGCAATATGTTCATAAAATCCGCCGGCGGTCCGTGGTACAAAATGACTTACTCGGAAGCGAGCCGCTTTGACACCCTGCTGAACGATTTGTCAAAGTGATTTTTCCAGGTTTGCCGGACCGGAAAAACAGTCCCGGCGGCAAGGCGGGGACGGCACGAAAATGACGGCTGAGGAACTTAAAACATTGTGGAAAAGCGAAGAGAACTGCGCCTTTATCAAGGGGTGGGATTTTTCGCATATACGCGGCCGGTACAAAGAAGACGAGCGCCTCCCGTGGGACTACGAGGCGATAATCCGGGGCGTCCTTACGGACGATATGAAACTGCTCGATTACGACACCGGGGGCGGCGAGTTTCTCCTCTCGCTCGGGCATCCTTATAAAAACACGTCGGCGACGGAGGGTTATCCGCCGAACGTCGCGCTGTGCAAAGAGCGTCTGCTGCCGCTGGGGATCGACCTCCGCGAATGCAATGACGCGAAAAACGTCCCGTTTGCCGACGGATCTTTTGATATCATAATCAACCGGCACGGCGACTTTTATCCTCCCGAGATCGGGCGGCTGCTCAAGCCCGGCGGGCTTTTCGTGACCCAGCAGGTGGGCTCCGAAAACGACAGAGAACTCGTCGGAATGGTCCTTCCCGACGCCGAAAAACCCTTTCCCCACGAAAATCTGAAAGAGCAGAAAGCGGGATTTACCGACGCCGGATTTGAGATACTTCAGGCGGACGAGGCGTTCGGCCCGATACGATTCTACGACGTCGGCGCTTTCGTGTGGTTCGCGAGGATAATCGAATGGGAGTTCCCCGGTTTTTCCGTCGACGGCTGTTTCGACCGGCTTATGCAGCTGCAGAAAACGATAGAGCGTGACGGCTGTATCACGGGAACGACCCACCGGTACCTGATAGTTGCAAAAAAACCGCCGGACTGACCCGGAATAATCAGGAGACAGGCAATGAAACTGTCGGAAACGTTTGAGGAAGAGCCCGAAAGACGGGACTTCCCGAAGAAAAAAGCGGAGGAAGAAAACGCCCGATGAAAGCGTTTGTATGCCCGCGCTGCGGAGCCGCGCTGAAATACGATATCGAAAAAGAGGCGATGACCTGCGAGCATTGCGACAGCGTCATACGCAGGGAAGAGTATCAGGATTATCTCGATAAAAACGGGCTTTATCTCACGAACGAGCTCGTCTGTCCCCAGTGCGGCGCGTCAATGCTCAGCTACAGCGACACGCTCGCGACGTTCTGCAGCTACTGCGGCTCTTCCGTCGCGTTCACCCGACGCATAGTCGAGGACAGCCGCCCGGACGGCATCGTGCCCTTTTCGGTCACGAAGGAACAGGCGGCGGGACTGTATGAGAACAAGCTGAACGAATCCGGCTTTGCCCGGCGCTGGCTCTTTGAGAACACGTCGCAGAAGATCCTCGGTATCTATATGCCTTACTACGTTTACGAAACGGTCGCAACGGGACACGCCGTGACGAAAGGGGAGAGCATCTCGAGACACGGAAGCACGACGACGGTCAGGGAATACCGGATGGAGTTCGATCTCGAGGCGCATTACGGCGACACGAGATTCGACGCCGCGGAGGCTTTCCCCGACTGCATAAGCGAGTCTGCCGACACTTTTGACGTGAAAAAGGCAGAGCCCTTCGCGACCTCGTACCTCGCAGGCTTCTACGCCGACGGCGGGAACGTGAGCGAAGATACGTACACCGGGATAGTTAAGGGCCTCGTCGGCGACGACATCCGCGCAAACGGCGTGAAATACGGCGACATCACGGCCGACCTCGGGAACTTTTACCCGAATATGGAGATAAGGACGCGAAAGGTCCTCCTCCCCGTCTGGCTCAATACGAAACGAAAGGGCGACCGCGTAAGCTATTCCGTGATAAACGGGCAGAACGGCGACGTGGCCGCCGAGATACCCGTCGACGCCGGGAGATACGTAAAATACTCCGTCATACTGGCGGCGACCGTCGCGATACTGCTTAATATTTTTCTGACGCTCAAGCCGGATCTGTTTCTGCTGATCTCCGAGATCATACTTCTGATCTTCGGAATCAGGCAGAGAAAACTCGCCTCAGACGTTTACGTCCGCGAAAACCATCTCGACGACATCGGAAGGATAGGCATACGGGAGTTTGCAAAGACCGCGGGCGCCGGAAACGGCCCGAGGATGGGGGCAAAGGGAACGTCGTGGCGCTTCAGCGTCCCGTTCTCCGTCCGGCTAAAGGGATGGTGGAAAACCCTTCTCGGCCTCGCCGCCGGAGCCGCCGTGCTCCTCTCCGGGATTGTACTTGACTGGGCGTATTACGGGGTCGCGATTCTCAGCGCCGTCCTGTCGGTATGGTCGGCGATCGACCTCATTAAACAGCAGAACGTCCTCGCCTCGCGGGATATCCCCGTCTTCACCATGAAGAGAGGGGGCGACGGAAATGACTAAACTGAGCCCCAGGGCGCTGAACGCCCTGTTCGTGATGGCAATCATAGTTTTGCTGCTTCCCTTCGCCCTCGACGCCTACCGAAGCCTGAGAAATGAAAAGATCGGCGCCTCTCTCGGCGGCACGGACAGCTCAAAGATCACCGTTGAAGACGGTGCGGATCTCTTCACCGACGCCGAGGAAGCAAAAATCCGC
>JAGABQ010000103.1:0-6635 GCA_017614495.1 Clostridia bacterium | reverse complement strand
ACTCGTTTTCCATAACGCGGGGGTCGGCATGCCCGACGGCGGCGGGCGCCGCCTGCCCGCCCCTCGGCGCGAGAGAGAATACGCTGTAGGAAAATCCGGGTATCTCCGGGACGTCGAGCAGTATATCGTATACGTTTATCTCTATCTCTCCCGGAAGATTTACGGGGCTGAGGACTCTCTTCCCGCGGTTTTTAGATATCGACCTGACGACAAACGGCACCCTCGTGCCGTCCGGAGCGGTCACGTCGAAATCGCCGAGATCCTCCTCCGACGGTATCTCTACCCTGACCCCGACCGGTCCGCCGCAGGGAGCGGAGACGGTGTTGGCGACGAGTATAAGATAACATCCGTCGCTCAGCCCGTCCCTGTCAACGTGGTCGAGCAGCGCCGTCGAATATCTGTCGAGCAGGTCGTCCAGATTTTCGTGAATGCGCGCGAATCTGTCGTGCATATGACGGTGAACGGCGTCGACCGAACAGCCGCAGATGCTGTCGTGCGGATGGTTCTCAATGATGAGTTTCCACAGATAACGCATATAATCCGTCGGATATTCTTTTACTCCCGTCGCACCGCAAACGGCGCAGAGCGGCTCGAGGAGATTTTCGGTCCTCGACTGGCAGAACGCGTTTTCGAGCTTGAGATCGGCTCTCGACGAAAGAGTGCCGGGAAGGACCTGAAGCGGCACGCCGCGCCGCAGCTCGCCCGTGACTGTCTTGAGCTCCGTGCCGGAGACGCGGATATCCTCCTTGACTCTCTGCATGAACTCCGGCAGGGTGTCCTGAAAGACCCGCTCGTCGCCGGACAGACGTCCCCTCACGGCGTTTATGATGCCCGAAAGGTTTTCCTGCGCCTCGAGGTGGTCCACCCCGTTCATGAGCAGATATTCGGAGGTCGTGACTCTCCCGCGCATAATATCCCCGCGGTTGCGTATAAGACTGAGCGCCGCGTCGGGGTCGTCCGGAAGACGCTGTGCGTTGTTGTACCAGAACGCCATGTGCTCGCACAGAACCTCCGAGCCGTCGGGGGATTTCCAGTAAAACTCGAGGGGATCCGGCTCGCCCGTCGAAAAGCCCCTGCCGAACACGCAGGTGTCGAGGCCGAAACCGTTCAGTATCTGAGGCAGCTGGGAGATAAGCCCGAACTGATCCGCCGCGTACCCGACGCCCATGCTGCCGCCGAAGCGCCGCGCGATCGAGCTCCCTATGATGAGATTTCTCACCGTCGCCTCGCCGCTCGTCAGATAAAAATCGTTCTGAACGTACCAGGGCCCGACGAGTATCCGCCCTTTCCTGACGTGTTCCTCGAGCTCCTGACGGCGTGAAGGCCTGATTGTGAGATAATCCTCCAGCACTATCGTCTGGGCGTCGAGATGAAAGCGGTAGTTACCGTCCTTTTTGAGGATGTCGAGGAGATTGTCGATCAAATCGACAAGACGCATGCGGAAATTTTCAAAGGGGAGATACCACTCTCTGTCCCAGTGTGTGTGCGAAACAATGCAGTAATTGACCATATTTTCCTCGTTAAACATATCGCCCGGCATAAGCCGGGCGGAATTTAGAACTCAACGATCGTTTTGATGATTTTGCGGCTGTCGGGCGGGCAGAAAGCCGGCGCGCATTCCGAAAACGGCACAATATCGGTTATGACGTTCCTCATCCTGAGATCACAGGACGCCATTATTCCGGCGACCGCCTCGAGATTGCCGTACTCTCCCATTATCCCGACCATTTTAAGCTCTTTCGACACGAAAGCGTCGAAGTCGAACGGTATGTCGTCCCTCTCGTAGAAGCCGATGAGCGCGACCGACGCGCCCCTTGCCGCCAGCTTCACGCACTGTCCGAGCGAGGGCTCGGCTCCCGAGCATTCGAGGACAAAATCGGCGTGCCTGCCGCCAGTCAGTCTGAGAAGCGCCTCCTCGGGGTCCTCCGCGGCGCTGTTGATCACGCCGGAAATGCCGAGTTCCCTCGCCTTTTCGAGCTTGAAGGCGTTCCTGCCGAGCATATACACCTGCCCGGCGCCCTTGTTGAGGGACAGAGCGGCCGCCGACATGCCTATGCTCCCCGTGCCGATCACGAGAACGACGGAATCCCGTCCCATATCCATTTTTTTGACTCCCCCGTAGGCGACGGAAAGCGGCTCGCAGAGCGCCGCGTCAAGGAGCGGTACGCCGTCGGCGAGACGGTAAACGTGTCTTTCGGGAATGAGATAGTACTCGGCGAAGGCCCCTGGCCAGCAGGGATCGATCGTCCCGACGTTGAGACGGGCCGAGCAGCTGCCGAAATCTCCGGCAAGGCAGGCGTCGCATTTTTCGCAAGAGACGAAATTATCCCCTATGACGCGGTCGCCGGGGCGGACCTTCGTCACGCCCGCGCCGGTCTTTTCAACGACACCGGACCATTCGTGCCCGAGGCGTATCGGGTAGGTCGCCAGACCTTTTTTCACGAATCCGCTTTTGCCGGAAAACAGCGCGTAGTCCGTACCGCATATCCCGCAGTATTTGACTTTTACGAGGACGTCGTGCTCTCCCGGTTCAGGTACCGGAATGTCGGTAAAGGCCCCTTTACCCGGGGCAATGGCCTGAAATGCAATCATATCTTTAAGTATCCAAACAGGTTATTTGACGGAGGTAAAGGCCTCGTATCCGTACTTGCCGCCGAGACGCACCGTACCGGTCTCCGAAACCGTTCCTCCGAATTTCTTCATGGTTTTTGAAAGGGCTCCGTCGCCCGAGAACGGCACCACGCAGTTCACGAGGTTGACTTTCCCGCTGCCCCCCATGAGCATGACGGGCGTCGCGCCGCTGCCGGAGGCAAATGTAAACGTCTGAATGTTTACGTTACCTCCCTGAATGACGATACAGTTCGTCGGGGTCCCGAAGCCGGCTCCGCCGTGGATGCTGACCGTGCCGGTGAGATCCGCGCCCGTCGTGAAGTAAGTTCTCGACACGGCGCTCCCGAGAGCCACGTCGCCGGGGGCGATTATATTGAGCTCGCCCGCCTGTTCTATAACGAACGAGCTTGTGCAGCCGTCGGCTCCGCACTGCACGAACGTGCCGCTCGTCGCCTTTCCGTCCTGTTCCTCAAAACGGAACACCGCCTTCGCGCCGAGGCCGAACGCCCCGAGGACGTGCTCGTTCTCGTTGTATCCGAAAACGAAGTATTCGGTCGTCTTTATGAACGTCCCGAACACGAGTTCGTCGAATTTGTCGGGGGAATAACCGCCCGTGAGATTGTGTATCGCCAGTTCGTACGGCTGATGCTGATTGAGATGGACGTTTTCTATCCATCCCTCGCCGGAATTTTTCCCTATGAACATCCCGGTCTTTATCGCTATGCCCGCGCAGTTGCGCACGTAATGCCCAGTCGAGTCGTACGAGCCGAAATCCATATACTGGTACGCGTTTGCGATATTGACGTTGATGGCGTACGTCCCCGGTCCGAGCGAGCGGACGGCGTATGAATATTTTACGAAATTGTCGTAGTCCTGCTCGGGATACCAAGCGAGGAAGCCCCTGATGCCCGAGCCCGCCTCGAGACTGATGGCGGCAGCGCCGTTCGGCTTGTTCTTGCCGGAATAAATCAGCAGGCAGGAACCGTCGAGGGCGAAGGCGTCGTAACACCATACCCCGTGCGTCCCGCTGAGCTCCACGCCGGCGGGTACCGTCAGGTTGCCGTATATCGCATAGCGGCCGTTCGGGATGAGGACGATCCCTCCGCCCTGTGACTTCATATAGTCAAGCGCGCTCTGGATGGCGTCTGTGCAGTCCGTCTTTCCGTCCGAAACCGCCCCGTAGTCTGTTATGCAGACGATTTTTTTCGTCGCCGGCATCGGCAGCTGCTCTTTGTAAACGTGATATCCGCTTATTTTTTTGATCTCAACCGCCTTGTCGTCCTTTTTGAACAGAGACGACGAGGTTATGTAGTTTTCAACGTCCTTTTTGAATGTGCAGCCGTAGAAATATCCGGCGGACGTCCCTCCCGCGTCGGTGAATATCCGCGAGGAGGAGAAGGTGCATCCCGCGCACGACACGACGCCGGCCTTCGCGAGGACGGCGTAGCCGTTCGAGTTCATCGAGACGTCGACATCAGTGAGACTCAGCGTAGCACCGCCGGAGAGCGAAACGGCGTTTTTGAATTTCCCGCTTATCTCCCCGTCCTCAATCTTTACGTTGTTCGTATACGAGACGCCGGTCGCAACGGCCGCCGTGCAGGCGCGGTCCGCCGTCGCTCTGAAGCCCGTGAGCGCCGTCCCTATGCCGTGGGCGGCGTTTACGAGCACGCCGATGTTGCAGTCCCTTATCTCGGTGAGTGTTATCGCGCCGCTCGTCACGCCGGTCCCGTACGGGTCGTCGTCGAGCTGGATGCCGACGCTCAGCCCGTGAAGGGAAGTCCCGTACATCCCGGTCGCGTCTCCGTGATAGAAAAGCACGCCGGTACAGCTTTTGAAGCAGTATTCCGTCACCGAGTTTTTCTCGTCGTCCGAAAGCGGGGAAATGACGTTCCCGTTCCAGTAGTCCGGCGATATGCTCACGTTTTCAAACCTCGAGCAGTCGGCGCTGTGGTTAAGGAGCGCGCCGCGGTACAGGGCCGTCATATAGACGTTCGTTATGCTCGCGAGTCCGCAGGCGGTGTTCTGCGCCTCACCTATCGAGATCCCGTAATACGAATTTACGAGCGTGACGTTTTCGATCGTCACCTGGCATGACGTGCCGCCCGCGAATATCGTGGGGGCCATCGCGACGGGCTCCGACGCGTTCTGATTGGTGTAATAAACCGTCAGGTTGCGCAGACCGGCCGAGGCGTTGAGCTTTATGAATGAATAGAACGACTGGGTCGTTTTGCCCTTGTAATCCGTCAGGATGATCGTGCCGCGGGTCCCGGCCGGCTCCTTGTCGGGGCTGACCCAGTCTCCGCAGAGCGTGACGTTCGACGGGATGTTTATCTGTTCCGGGACGTAATATCTCCCCGCAGGGACGTACACGACTCCCCCGCCGATGATCTCTGCGGCGGCTATCGCCTTGTTGAAAGCCTCCAAATCGTCCGTGACTCCGTCGGCCTTTGCGCCGAAATTCATCACGTTGCGCGAGCCGATGACGAGATCGTCCTCCGGATAGTGTCCCGTGGGAACGAACTCCTTCTTTTCTCCGCGCGCGAAATAGTAGTCGGGTTCCGGCTCGATCGGCACGACGGGGCCCTCGCCGCTGTCGCACGAGAAAAGCGCCGCGACGGTCAGCAGGGCGACGGCGACGGATATTATGATTCGGATAGTCTTTTTCATAAGGTAAATGTCTCCGGACGGCAGATATGCCCCGTCCGGGGCGGTTTTTTTACGCCCCGGACGCAAATGATAAGATAATTATCGGTTGTCAGCTTACGAATCCGCCGGATACGACCGTCGCGTCGCAGGTGTGCGTGCCGTCGTAGTTGTAGAGACGGATCGTGAATTCGGACGCCAACGAGAGGTCGATCACCGTCGTGCCGAGCTTGACCGAGTTGACGAAATCGTGAGATTCGACCTCCGTGCCGTCGACGAGGAATGCGACGCGAACCGAACGCCTCGTCACGTCGACAACGCCGCCGTAACCGTTCGCCGTAGCGACGTACTCGTCGCTGAGGCCGAACACGCCGACAAACTTCGAGACCTTCGCAGACGTCAGGTCAATTACTATCTCGGCGTAGGTCGTCGCCTCGTCGCCGAGGAACGGATGCAGCCATACTCCCTTTTCGGCAACGAAGAAGCCGTTGCCCATCGAAAGCAGTCCGCCGCCCTCGTTTTTATTTATAAACGGAGATCCCTTGGTATCCGCGTGCAGGCACGCGACACTCTTCCAGTTGAGCTCGTCGATATAGTAGTCGACGTCCTTGCCCGGCAGAGTCGCCTCGTATTTCGTGAAATCCATGCCGGCAAAGAGCGTGGGAGCGGCCCAGACCGCGATATCCCCCTCGTTGTCCCCGTCGGCGTTTGTAACGACGAGTTTGACCTCGCTGCAGCCGAAGACCTCGGCCTGGAGATACATGAACTCGCCGTGAGCCATCGCGCCCGTCCTCGCGGCGAGCGTGTCGTCCGCATAAACGAGGAACTCGACCGTGCCGTTGACCGAGCTGTCGTCAACGCCCGCTATCGTCGTGAAGGCGAAATAGGTGTCGGTGAGCTCGTAAACAATCTCGACGGCAGAGGAATCGGCTTCGCCGGCTCCCGGAACGACGACAATGCTCTTGTCAAAGCTGTAGCTGCCGTTTCCGAGACTCACAGGGCTGCCGTTGTTGTTTTTTCTGATCTCATAGCCGTCCGGGCCGTTGGCCGACGTCCACTCCGTTACCGAAAGATCGACGTCCTCCGGCTCGGGAATGGGCTCAAATGTTTCCTCATCGGTCTCGTCGGGCTCGGTATCCCCGCCCGGCGCCTTGGTTACCTGCCCGGGGGTCTTGTTCGTGACCTCGCCGGTGTCCCCGCCCGACGAGGGCTTGCCGCACGACGCGAACGCAAGGACAAGCGCGAGGCAGAGAAGCGTTGCGATTATTCTGCTGAACTTCATTTTATAATCCTCCCGATTTATATTGAGAATGCTTTTATTTCAGCGCGGCGAAGGCAAGCACGACAGACTGTATCTGATCGTTTATGTTGTCCTCGTGCTT
>JAGABQ010000102.1:0-9380 GCA_017614495.1 Clostridia bacterium | reverse complement strand
GTTCAAAAGGCTTTATAACGGTAAAGTGATTTTTCGGGAGCGGATATTTTGACCCGGAATACTCGAAAAAAACGTTGTCCGCCGCAGCGTATATCATCTCGTAGTATATGTGGGAATGCTCGATATGCACGTTTTCTTCCGCGTCGGAAAGTATGATCCCCCTTCTCTGCGAAAAGGTTTCGTCATGCAGAAAGAAGCACAGCGCCACGTCGTCGACCGTAATATCGAATTGTTTTATCGTTCCGTCCATATTTCAGTATGCTTTTTTCATTCCGGTTGTTTTTCGTATTACAAAGCTTCCATCACAACTATTTCGCTTCGTTTATCGGCTCAGTGTCGTTGACTTCACCGGACAAGCGGTTTACACGAACGAGCCAGTCGGAAAGCGAGGGGCTGATTGCGTCAGCCCAGGTCAGCAGATGGCACGAAAATGACGGGACCATAAGTTCTTTTTTCCTCCTGACAACAGATCTGACGACGGCTTTCGCAACCATATCAGGATCGCCCTTAGGCGTGATCCTTGGGCAGTCGACGTGCGCGATCTGCGGAGTGTCCATCCTGCTCGGATAGATTATACCGACATGAACACCGCTTCCGCGAAGTTCCTGCCTGAGAACCTGAAAAAAGCCGTTCATCGCAAACTTTGCGCCAACGTACGCCGCATCCGGCGGAACGCCCTTTTTGCCGTCCATTGAGCAGGTCGTGATTATTGACCCGCTCTTTTTTTCGAGAAAGTAAGGCAGTACGGCGTAAACACAGTTCAGGCAGCCGAAATAATCGACCTCCATAAGCTTTCTTATCTGATCCATGCGAAGATCTTTTGCCGGACAGCGAAGGTATATCCCGGCGTTGCAGTGGAAAACGTCGAGTCCGCCGAGTTCTTTGACGGCGGTATCAACGGCTCTTTTAACACTTTCCGCGTCCGTCACATCGGCCTCGATAATTACCGCCTTGCGTCCTTCGGCACGGACGAGTGAGGCAACTTCCTCGAGCCGCTCGCGGTTTCTTGCAATAAGTGCAACGTCTGCACCCTCTTTTGCCATGCGCAGCGCCGTCGCGCGGCCTATTCCGCTCGACGCCCCGGTTATTGCGACCTTTTGGTCTGTCATTCTCTTTCTCATGGTTTTCTCCGTGCATTTAAGTTCAAGATATCAGCTTTTCCGTCTGCAATTGTACCACCGCAGGAAGATTTTGTCAACAACCCCTGCCGTCCCGTGCGAGCGACTTCGTTGATTTTCCGGCAGGAATATGCTATAATACTTTGTACTTGTAATTACGCCTTCTAAAAAAGAAAGGGATATATGCTATGAAAAGAGTGCCTCACGCTATAAGAAAGTACCTTTCGATCGCTTTGCTGTTCGTTCTTTTTACCGCACTTTTCGGATGCTCGGTCAAGAGAAACGACCTTATTCCCGACAAGGAAATATCAAGGATAAAGGTGCAAATTTACCCATTTGGGGAAACGTATACGTTCACTGATCACACGTCCGTGAACAAAATTGCGAAATATTTTTCGGGACTGAATCTGACAAGCGGCTTTGATGAAGATCCGCTCGTCGGAAACGGCAAAATATGGGTTGTCGATTTCTACTTTTCAGACGATACCATGGTTAAGATTTTTCACAGTCAGACCGTGTATGTCAAAACCAAAGACAGCAAGTGGTTCAAAACCTCTTATGAAGAGGGGATGGAATTTGAACGGCTGATAAACGAAATCAAGGAGAACGGCGTCGCGGCCGACCTGCCGTGACCGGCACACGGAAAATGGATTATCAGGATTTAAACGCGGAAACGATTGACAGATGGGTCGAGCAAGGTTGGGAATGGGGCAAACCGATAAGCCACGAAAAATACGTTGAGGCGACTCGGGGGATATGGGACGTTTTGCTCACTCCGACGAAAAAAGTCCCCCACGGCTGGTTCGGACAGCTTAAAGGCAAAAAGGTTCTGGGCCTCGCCAGCGGAGGCGGACAGCAGATGCCTGTTTTTGCCGCGCTTGGCGCGGAATGTACCGTCCTCGACTACTCGGTAAAACAGCTCGAAAGCGAAAAGGCGGTCGCGGAGCGCGAAGGATACGATATAAGGATCGTACGCGGGGACATGACGAAGAGACTTCCATTTGATGACGGGGAGTTCGACATCATTTTTCACCCCGTGTCGAACTGCTATATAAAGGACGTAAAGAGCGTCTGGAAAGAATGCTTCAGAGTCCTGAAACCCGGCGGGCTGCTGCTTTCCGGCGTGGATTACTTCATAAACTACATCGTTGACGGAGACGAGCGGGAGATAGTCAACACTCTGCCGTTCGACCCCACCGAGAACGAGGAATACCGAAAACAGCTCGAAGCGGACGACGCCGGCATGCAGTTCTCCCATACTCTCGAGGAACAGATTAACGGTCAGCTCGAGGCGGGCTTCACTCTTCTCGAACTTTATGAAGACACGAACGGCGAGGGCCGTCTGCATGAAATGAACATCCCCACGTTCATAGTGATGAAGTCCGTAAAAAGGATATAATAGCGTTAAAGTCAAAAAGAGACATTCCTCACTTGACAGGCGAGACGATAAGATGTAAAATAGCGTCATGCGATCCCCGTATGAAAAAGGAAGGGTAAACCAATGACAGATGAACGGTACATGAGCAATCTTCTGCCCCCGAAGGGTAAGATCGAAGCGGTGCTCGACACCGACGCATACAACGAGATCGACGATCAGTTCGCGCTTTCCTACCTTCTCAAATATCCCGAAAAGGTCAATCTGCTTGCCGTATTCGCCGCGCCGTTTCTGAACGGCCGCTCGGTAAGCCCCGCTGACGGAATGGAAAAAAGCTACGACGAGATAAAGAAACTGCTCGGTCTCGCCGGCGTCGAAAAGCCGGTTTTCAGGGGATCTGAAAAATATCTTCCCGACGAAAAGACTCCCGTCGTCTCCGACGCCGCCGCGGAACTCGTGAGGCTTGCGTCGGAACATTCTCCCGAAAAGCCGCTTTACGTCGTCGCTATCGGCGCGATAACGAACATCGCCTCGACTCTCATCATGAATCCGGAGATCGCCGAGAACGTCGTCATCGTCTGGCTCGGAGGCCACGCCCACAGCTGGCCGAACACAAAAGAGTTCAATATGTACCAGGATATCGCCGCCGCGCGCGTTGTCATGTCCTCCCCCGCTCCGTTCGTTCAGCTGCCCTGCATGGGAGTCGTTTCCGAATTCCGCGTTTCAGGACCCGAGCTCGAATACTGGCTCAGGGGAAAAAACAGACTGTCCAACTATCTTGCCGACCAGACAATCGCCGAGGCGGAAAGCTATGCAGCGGGGACCGCGTGGACGCGCGTCGTATGGGACGTGACCGCCGCCGCCTGGCTCGTGAACGACGGAAACAGATTCCTCGTTCCCGAGATAAGACAGACGGTGCTCCCGGGATACGACTTCAGATACCGCGACGAAATCGACAAAAAATGCGTTTACGTCAGACAGATAAGACGCGACGCGCTTATGACTGACCTAATGAAACGTCTTACGGAGGAATAAAAAATGGCAGACATCAGAGCAACCGTCTGGAATGAGTTCAGACATGAAAAAACGGACGAGGCGATAAAGAAGATTTACCCCGACGGTCTCCACGCTGAGATAGGCAGGGCTCTCACCGCGGCCGGAGAGATCGACGTCACGCTGGCCTCGCTCGACGACCCGGAACAGGGCCTCCCTGACGAAGTGCTCGGGAACACCGACGTACTTCTGTGGTGGGGACATATGTTCCACGGTCAGGTCGACGACGAGCTCGTTGCAAAAATCAAACGCCGCGTGCTCGAAGGTATGGGACTTGTAGTCCTGCATTCGGGACATCACTCAAAGGTTTTCCGCTCAGTCGTGAGCGGGACCGGCAATCTCCTCTGGGGCAACTGTATAAAAGAAGTCGTATGGAATATCGCGCCGACACATCCGATCGCGGCGGGCGTACCGTCTCACTTCGTTCTTGACAAAGAAGAGGTTTACGCCGAGCCGTTCGGAATACCCAAGCCCGACGAGCTGATTTTTGCCTCGTGGTTTGAAAACGGATGCGTCTTCCGCTCCGGCTGTCTCTGGAACAGAGGGCACGGCAAGGTGTTCTATTTCCAGCCCGGACACGAGGAGGTCCCGACCTTCTTCAACGAGAACGTCAGAAAGATAATTGTAAACGCCGTCCGCTACTGCTCTCCGAAGCATACCGAGGGATACAAACCGACGCCCGATTACGAATGCCCGTACATAGGCGGCAGCTTTATCGGCGGTGACGAAATAGAAGATTTCCGTTTTTGATTATTCAACCGTGCCCCGATTTACCGGGGCGCGGCGTTTTTTTGAAAAACGCTTGACAAAGCGGCGCGGACGTGGTATAATACGCCTGTAAACAAAAACGCTTTACAGTTTGGAGACAAGACATGCCGAAGGATCTGACCGTCTCGCTGCTGCTCGATTTCTACGGCGACATACTGCCGGACGGGCAGAGAGAAGCCATGGATATGTTCTTCAACGGCGACCTTTCCCTCTCCGAGATATCGGAGATAACAGGACTAACCCGGCAGGGAGCCCGCGAAAGGATCGTCCGCGGAGAAAAGACCGTCCGCGAACTTGAGGAAAAGCTCGGGCTCGCCTCGCGGTTCTCGGAGATCAGGGAGATCACGTCGGAAATAAACGAAAAGCTGAAAACGCTTTCCGCCGAGCACGGCGTCGACGTCTCTTCCCTTTTAACGCTTACAGAAAGGCTGCTCGACTGAGCCGGGATACAAAATGTTTGAAGGTTTGACCGAAAAAATTAACGCCGCGTTCAAAAAGTTCCGCAGCAAAGGGAAACTGAGCGAAGCCGACGTCAAGACCGGCATGCGCGAGATCAAGCTCGCGCTGCTCGAGGCGGACGTAAACTATAAGGTCGTAAAGGACTTTGTCGCAAAGGTGACGGAGCGCGCCGTCGGCGCCGAGGTGCTCGAAAGTCTCCTCCCCGCCCAGCAGATCGTAAAGATCGTAAACGAGGAGCTCACGTCGCTGATGGGCGGCACGGGCGAGAGGATCAGGCTCGCTTCCCGCCCGCCGACGATCGTCATGATGGTCGGTCTTCAGGGCTCGGGCAAAACCACGCACTGCGGAAAGATCGCCGGCATGTTCAAGTCTCAGGGGCGCCGTCCTCTGCTCGTCGCCTGCGACGTTTACCGTCCCGCCGCCGTGAAACAGCTCCAGGTCGTCGGATCGCAGCTCGATATTCCCGTATTCGATATGGGCACGGACAATGACCCCGTCGACATCGCAAAGGCCGGGATCGAGCACGCCGTGAAATACGGACATGACATCGTGTTCATAGACACGGCCGGCCGCCTTCACATCGACGAAAAGATGATGAAGGAACTTGAGGCGATAAAAAACGCCGTCAATCCCCATGAGATACTCCTCGTCATCGACGCGATGCTCGGTCAGGACGCCGTGAACGTCGCCGAGACCTTCAACGACACGCTCGATATAACCGGCGTAGTGCTCACAAAGCTCGACGGCGACACGAGAGGCGGCGCCGCCCTGTCCGTCAGACAGGTGACCGGCAAGCCCATAAAGTTCGTCGGAGTAGGTGAAAAGCTCGACGCGATAGAACAGTTCTATCCCGACAGGATGGCTTCGCGTATCCTCGGAATGGGCGACGTGCTGACGCTCATCGAAAAGGCCGAGGCGGCGTACGACGAAAAACAGGCCGAGGAACTCGAGAAAAAGCTCCGCAAATCCGAGTTCACCCTTGAGGACTATCTGGATCAGCTTCGTCAGGTCAAAAAGATGGGGCCGATCAAGGACATCCTCGCAAAGATCCCGGGCATCGACAGGAGCCAGCTTGAAAAAGCGAACATCGACGAGCGCGCGTTCGACAGGATGCAGGCGATCATCCTCTCGATGACCCTTAAAGAGCGCCGCAAGCCGAACGTGATCAACCCTTCCCGCAAAAAGCGCATCGCGGCCGGGTCGGGAACCAAGGTAGAGGACGTCAACCGGCTTCTCAAACAGTATGAGCAGACCTGCAAGATGATGAAGGAAATGTCATCCGGCAAGTTCAACCGCCTTATGAAAAAAGGCAAGCTCGGGAATTACAACAAATTCCGCTGACAAACACAGAAAACCGCGGGCAAAACCCGGTGATATAATAATTTAACGGCACAGCCGTGGAGGAAAAAATGGCAGTTAAAATCAGACTCAGAAGAATGGGCGCAAAGAAGGCTCCTTTTTACCGCATCGTCGTCGCAGATTCGAGATCTCCCCGTGACGGAAGATTCATCGAAGAAATCGGATACTATGACCCGATGAAGGATCCCGCAGACATCGTTATAAACGGCGAAAAAGCGTCCGAATGGATCAAGAACGGCGCTCAGCCCACCGAGACGGTCCGCGCACTTCTCAAAAAGCAGAACATAATCGGGTGATAAAATGCCTGAACTCGAGAAACTTCTGCTCGACGTTTCCCGCGCTATAGTCGATTGCCCGGACGAGGTCCGCGTTGACGTCGATGTGGACGGCGACAACGTCGTTTTCACGCTTCACGTCGCGCCCTCCGATATGGGAAAGATAATCGGCAAGCACGGCAAGAACGCAAAGAGCATCCGCACGCTGATGAAAGCCGCGGGCTCGCTCTACAACGTCAGGACGGACGTCGAGATCGCAGAGGACGAAGACTGATCCCCTTATGGACGCCCTGATAATCTCAGATACTCACGGCTCTGCGGACAGAGTCGCCGAAATACTGAGACGCGCCTGCGCCGTATCGCGGCCGGACGCGGTGTTTTTCCTGGGCGACGGGCTCCGTGACCTTCAGGAAGCGGAGCGGCTTGGGCTCAAAGTCTGCGCAGTCGCCGGAAACTGCGATATGTTTTCGGACGCCCCGCCCGAGCGCGTCGTGTTTTTCGGCGGAAAGAGGATCCTCCTGCTTCACGGCCACACGAGAGGCGTCAAGCACGGCACGGACGCGCTGCTCGGCTACGCCCTGAAGATCGGCGCGGACGCCGCACTGTACGGGCACACCCACGTAAGGGACCTGCGTATCGAAAACGGCGTCACGCTTTTCAACCCCGGCTCGGTCGGATTCCCGGAAAGGGGCGCGCCGTCCTTCGGCACTCTGTCTGTAAAAGACGGGAATATGCTTTTCTCGTTCGGTGAGCTGTGATGTTCTACCGTCCCGAAAGAAACAGATTCCCCGCGGCCGCAGTATGCGTGATACTCTTTGCCCTGGCTACGGCGTCGGTGGTTATTCCAAAACTGACGCCCCTGCCCGAGGCCCCGTTTCTCGCGGCGCTTATGCTTGCGCTCTCGGTCATTATAATGGTGACCGACAGATATCTGATCTGCGACGTCTTTTACACGGTAGACGGCGGATATTTCTGCGCCGCAAGGACCGGAAGGGGGATAGTATTCCGCCGCAGCGCGGCCCTTATCTCGGACGTGATAACCGTCAAAGAGTGGAAAGAACTTAAAAAATCATCAAAAAAAGACGGCATCGGGACAGGGGAAATAAATCTCCTTCCCGATCTAATGCCGAAAAAGAAGATCGTCGTCGTTTTCAGATTCGGGGATAATCTTACCGGAGTTCTTCTCCAGGGCGGTGACGATCTCAGAAATCAGATGATGAGGTTTGCCTCGCTGGATATCACGTGATACCGCGCGGCGGGCCGAAACCGAAACAAAATATGCGGGCGTGGCGGAACTGGCAGACGCACAAGATTTAGGATCTTGCTCCGAAAGGAATGCAGGTTCGACCCCTGTCGCCCGCACCATAAAGAAACGTCTTTTGTCAACCAGGGCATGGTAACGACTTATAAATTCGCTGTGAGAGGCAATGATTTTTTTGCGTATGTGTTAGAATGCAGTACAGAAAACTTCACAATGGTCAGGCGCTTCCTGCCGTAAAAGACAAGCGGGATATTTTTAACGGAAATGTGCATGACGCGGGTGGTTTTTTACTCGCTTACATCTCTTCGTGTTTTCTTGTAATTGGATGTGGTATCTGTTTCGCTTATATCATTTGGTTTTGTCCGTATTCTGCCATCAATACTATTGAGCAAACTGTCATATTTGAAAACGGTATTGTAGATGATGATGCGTATGTCATGACCACAGCGAACGGTGAAACATATAAAGTGGTTTACTGGAATGAACGGGAAGAAAATGAAAAGATACAAGGCGTTTGTGATGGAATTACCGAGGTAATAGTCTTTGTCGAAAAGATCAAGGACAAAAGAGGCGGCACAACGAAGTGTTGGTCAATTCAGCAGATTCAGTGTGATGATACAGTGATTTTGAGTTTTGAAGAATCCAACCGTCTTCATCAGAAACACCTTGCACCATTGGTCCTTATTCCAATCGTTCTTGCGATTATTTTGATATTGTGCATCATCGGTTCCATCATAGTCGGTCGAAATCCCAAGAAATATAAATGCTACGTTAAGTTTTTCTTTAAGAGTGGGTATATCAAACAATGAACCTAAGCAAACAGGCAAGAAATTCCTCCTTTTTTGACTCTGTCATCATTTGCTCGGAAAATTTCCTTTCCCAATACGGTTTTACCAGAAGCGGAAAATCTCCGACATTTTATAAAATTTCCGGCAACAAATCAAAGGGAGCCGTTATCCATTTTAAACGATCGTTGGGTAATACCGCTGACTGCACTACTTTTGGAATAAACTATGCTATTTTGACGTCAACAGATGTTTTAAGCTGCGGCGGAAACGGCAAAGTTACCGTTGCCTTTCTAAAACAATTTGCTTCGAATGGCGGTTTATCTTTTGACGTTTATCATATTGACGAGCTGAAAATGATATCTGAGAAGCCGTATGATTACTTCACTTCCAACGTCAAGCCAAAGTTGCTTAGAATCGTTGAAGAAGCGATTTTTTCCGACCTCATAGGCACACCCGGGTATAATAGACTTGATTGATTTGTCCAGGTGACTGGCGAAACATGCCGACGGTTTCAATTCTACATGAAATCCCCATAGCGCAGTCGGGAAGTTTTTACAGACGACTGCACTATGGGGAAATTTTTTTACAATCTCAACTGCGGTGGTATGAGTTCAGCTTTTTCACCGAAAGATATTCTATATCGACCGATCCTTTGACATCAAGAGAATAGGTGCGTTCGGCTTTCGTTGAAAAGTTTTTAAGGCAAAGAGCGCCGGTCCCGTCGTTTGCGAACACCTCGATAACTCCGTTGTCAACCACTATTTTGAGGGTTATTTCGTCATCCGCGTACGGCAGGTAGGTGCGCGCGCTGCCGACTGTCGTCGTGAGCGTAAGTCTTTTTTTCGACACGTCGTATATCAGATACGCTCTGTCTCTGAGAACAAACGCGATTTCTTCAGCGTTTGCGGTGTTTATCTTCGCGTC
>JAGABQ010000101.1:0-6768 GCA_017614495.1 Clostridia bacterium | reverse complement strand
CTTTTTTGTTCTTCGGAGATTTTTTGTCTTCCGTGACGTTATCCGAAAGGAACTCGTCTTCAAAAAAATCAAGCTGACGGTCGCTCATTTAACCACATCTCCGTCACCGGTCTTGTCGAATATAAGCAGCAATCCGTCGACGCCTATGACCTTTTCAAGCGATGAAATATCTTTTTCGATATTGCTGCGGTACATATCGGAATAATCCCCGTTATCCGAAATAAGCTGCACGACGCAGAAAAACGCGCCGTCCGCCTCGTAGATCAGAAAACGCGAGAAAAAACCGTGATCTGCGTATATTCTGACGACATCGCCGTCATCGGGGATGACGCCGGCTTTGCTGCGCCTCAGCGCAAACTTTTTACCGTTAAGTCTGTTTGAAAGGACCATCGTGCGACGCGCCGTAAAAAACAGAACGGCGGCCGCGATCAGCGCGCACGCGCCGAAACAGATCACCTTTATATCGGGGAACACGGCGTTCTTTCCGAGCAGGAAAACAAGGACAAGGACTATGCATGCGACAAGAACGAGAAAATACGCCGTCATCGCAATCTCAAATATCCGAAGTCTCTTTTTCAAAGGAGCAAAAACAAAGTCCTCGGAATGACCGGAAATTCGCGAGCCGATATAACCGGCGAGCTCATCGGCGTTAGTCAGGCACGGCACCGAGACCGGCCTCATTTTATCGTCTCTGAACGTTATCACAAGATCGCTGCCGTATCTTGAAACGGAAGTAAAGACCGCCTCTATATCCGATAACGGATAAGTTTTATTCTGAAACACGACCTTTTCGTCATCGGCTTTGAAGGTCGAGCGTTTTGCCCTGAAATACGGTATCATCGAGATGACGGCGGGAACGACGCCGACGGGAACTATGCAGAGCGCAAAGATAAGCGCCCCGGATTTGTCTCCCCCGGTAATGAGCGGATAGAAAGCGAAAGCGACGATAATTAGAGACATTATCGCCCCGAAAATCGCCGAGTTTTTCATTTTGCCGAAATCGAACGTGCCCTTCATATCACACCGCCGTTATTTGTCCGTGCCGTCTGCGACGCCTTCTATCAGATCGCTTTTGAAATCGAGCATAGCCGAGAGGATATAGTTTGAAACATACATACCCTTCGGAGTAAAGCGATAGAATCTGCCGCTCTTTTCCATAAACCCGCCGGCCACGTAGACCTTCAGATATTTGCCGAACATCCTTTCAAAAGACAGGCCGAAACGCTCGGCAAACGCGTCTGTGTCAACGCCTTCTTTCAGCCTGAGCCGGAGCATAACGTATTCCCCGAGACGCTCCTGAGGTCTTATTTCATAATCCTCAGAGATAAGTTTGACGTCGTGAGAAGGATACTCCATCGCCTCGACGTAAGACGCTATATCTCTGACGAAAGCAAACCTGTGGTTCCGGAAAAACGAATGCGCAGACGCGCCGAACCCGAGATATTCCTCGCAGTTCCAGTACTTGAGATTGTGAAGACACATCCTGCCCGGCTTTGAGAAATTGCTTATTTCATACTGGTTGTATCCGCTTTTTGCCAGACGGCTGACCGAACGGATATACATATCCGCTTCCGTATCCTCGTCGGGAAGAGACAGTTCGCTCTTTTTTGCGAAAAACGGAGTATTTTCCTCAATTTTGAGGCCGTAGAGCGAAATATGTTCCGGATCAAGACCCGTCACGGTGTCAAGTGTTTTTGAAAGCGAGGCGTGCGTCTGTCCCGGTATCCCGTACATGAGATCGATATTGATATTGTCAAAACCGGCGCGTCTCGCGTCGCTGTAGCACTCCTCGAACTGAGCGTAAGTATGGATCCTGCCGAGGGATCTGAGTTCCTCGTCGTCCGCGCTCTGAAGACCGATGCTCAGACGGTTCACACCTGTTGAACGGAGAGCGCGAAGAGCGGATCTCCTGAGTGTCGCGGGGTTCATTTCGACAGTTATCTCGGCGTCGTGGCGCAGCGAGAAGTTATCGGAAACGCCGCTCAGCAGTTTCGATATTTTCCCGGGGGAAAGCAGCGTCGGAGTTCCTCCGCCGATAAATACGGTGTCAACGTCATACCCCGTCACGTGCGACGAATAATCCTCCATGTGCAGGAGGAGCGCGTTAATATACCTGTCCTGCGTCTTCTGATCGGTCACGGAATAAAAATCGCAGTAGGGGCATTTGCTGACGCAATATGGAATATGAATATAAATGCCTAACGTCTTCATTCTTCATCCGAACCGGCCGTGTCGTCCCCGGTTTCATTGCCCATGAGATTTTCCGACCTGAGTTTTGTAATCAGCTCGGAGATATGCGCGCCGTATTCAGCCGAATTGTCTCTTATAAAAACAAGTTCGGGCGTGGTCCTGAGGTTGAGTCTCTCGGCGAGCAGGGAGCGGAAATACCCCGCCGCGTTGCTGAGGCCCTTGCCGCAGTCGCCGTCCCTGTGTTCCGACATCACGGAATAATAAACCTTACAGTGCTTCATATCGCCCGAACATTCGGCGGCAGTCAGAGATACAAAGCAGCCGGCGACACGCGGATCCTTGACGGTCCGCAGTATATCGCTCAGTTCCCTCAGTATCTCCTCGTTTAGTCTTCTGTTTCTGTATCCTGACATTTATTTTCCCGTAAATACACACGCGGGAGCAGCAGAAAACTGCTGCTCCTGACGTGTAAATCCCGTATTACTGTGCCGCGTCGACGATTGCGGAAAAATCCGCCGCTTTGAGAGAGGCGCCCCCGATGAGTCCGCCGTCAACGTTATATTTTGAGAGAAGCTCTGCGGCGTTGCCGGGCTTCATGGATCCGCCGTACTGTATGGTCACGGATTCAGCGATTCCTCTGCCGTATTTTTCGGCAATAACGTCCCTGATGATCCCGCAGACCTCGTCAGCCTGGTCGGCCGTCGCGGTCCTTCCGGTTCCTATGGCCCAGACCGGCTCGTAAGCAATTATGGTGTTCTTTGCCCCTTCGGCGTCGATGCCGAGGAAAGCAATCTTCGTCTGTGCGGAAACGACCTCGCGGGTGACTCCTCTGTCGCGCTCGGTGAGAGTCTCGCCAACGCAAAGAATAGGCTTAAGACCGGCTGCGAGAGCGGCCGTGAGCCGTTTGTTGACGGTCTCGTCGGTCTCGCCGAAATACTGCCTTCTTTCGGAGTGTCCGATAATTACGTACTCGGCTCCGGCATCGAGGAGCATCTCCGCCGAGATCTCTCCGGTATAAGCGCCGTTCTTTTCAAAATGAACGTTCTGTGCGCCGACCTTGATATTTGAGCCCTGCACGGCAGAAGCGGCGACGGCAATATCAACGAAAGGAACGCAAACCACAATGTCGCAATTATCTTTTCCCTCGACGAGAGGTTTGATTTCATTTATGAGAACCCACGCGCCGCCCTGCGTGAGGTTCATTTTCCAGTTGCCGGCGATTACGGTTCTTCTGAGATTCTTTTTCATGACGTCACCGGATCATTTATCCATCAGGCAGGCGATGCCCGGAAGCACCTTGCCCTCAAGGAATTCAAGCGAAGCGCCGCCGCCCGTCGAAATGTGCGTCATTCTGTCGGCAAATCCGAGCTTCTCGATCGCCGCGGCGGAATCTCCTCCGCCGATTATCGAAATCGCGCCGGACTCGGCGACCGCCGTTGCGACGCCCTTCGTCCCGACTGCGAATTTTTCCCATTCCGAAACGCCCATCGGGCCGTTCCATACGACAGTCCCGGCGCCCTTTATAGCATAGCTGAAAAGGATAACCGTAGCGGGACCGATGTCAAGACCCATATATCCGTCGGGGATATCGGCGCTGTCGACAAACATATCGTCGCATTCGGGATCATATCTGTCACCGACGTGGTTGTCTACGGGCAGGAGGATCTTGACGCCCTTCGTCCTTGCAAGCTCAAGGAGATCCGAGGCAAGACCGAGCTTGTCCTCTTCGCAGAGCGACGTGCCGATCTTGTGACCTCTCGCCTTGTTGAACGTATACGCCATAGCTCCGCCGATAATCAGCGTGTCTACGCGATCGAGAAGGTTCGTTATAACACCGATCTTGTCGCTGACCTTTGCGCCGCCGAGAATCGCAACAAACGGGCGTTTGGGATCGCTGAGCGCCTTGCCCATTATCGAGATCTCTTTCAGAATAAGATACCCGCATACAGCCGGGAGATAATCGGCAACGCCGGCCGTCGAAGCGTGCGCGCGGTGCGCGGTGCCGAAAGCGTCGTTTACGAAAATTTCGGCAAGCGAAGCGAGCTGTTTTGCAAACTCGGGATCGTTCTTTTCCTCTTCCTTGTGGAAACGAACGTTTTCAAGAAGCATGACCTGCCCGTCCTCGAGCGCCGCGGCCTTCGCATGAGCGTCGGGACCTATGACGTCGCTTGACAGCGCAACGTCCGTTCCGAGCAGCTCGGAAAGACGCGTAGCAACCGGGGCAAGCGAATATTTGAGATTGAACTCTCCCTTGGGTCTGCCGCAATGCGAGCAAAGGATGACCTTTGCGCCATGTTCCATGAGATATTTGATCGTGGGAAGAGCTTCCACGATGCGTTTGTCATCGGTGATCTCCGCACCGTTGAGCGGAACGTTGAAGTCACATCTGACAAGTACTCTTTTGCCTTTGACTTCGATATCTTCTATCGTTTTCTTATTGTATTCCATTTTTCCTCCGGGAACTCGTTAATTAGACTGTAAGCGACAGCCGAGGACGTGCGTCCGCACAATCCAACGGAATATTTTATCATAAACGCGTTATTTTTTCAACCCCATACTGTTATTTTTTGTCTGAAATCACAAAATAATTCTTCAGGCAGAACCGTTATGCCTCAAAAAGGCGTTTATTGCTTTGACGCGAGATATTCGTCGTAGTCCATTATTACGGAACCGGAATAATATGACGTGAAGATCGTCTCGTAATCATATCCGAGAATCCCCATATCATACGCGCCGAACTGGCTCATTCCGAGGCCGTGGCCCCAGCCCATGCCAACGAAAACAAAGCTGCCGGACGTACCGTCAAGGGTCACCTGTTCGTCCTCCACCGTCACCGCAATCTTTTTTATGTCGGGAAGGACCTCTCCGCCGACGCCCATCACTGTCGGATAATAACTGCTGTCAAGGCATTTAGACATCGGGAAATCAAATATCCCGTCTCCTGTCGCGACCTTTTCCTCATTGCTGTCGACAAAGGTGCCGACTCCGTCCGCGGTCAGGACAGTGAATGTCTGTCTTCCCGTAACGAGATAACTGAACGGATCGGTTATAACACCGACGCCCTCCGCGGGCTCGACGTTTGTCGCGTTGAAACCGAGCATAACGAATTTTCTTCTCGACACGGTCTCTCCCGCTTTTCCGACGACGAAATTGCCGCTGTTAAGCCCGAGCGCCGAGGGAATGGAGCTTTTGTTTATTGTCACCGCGTTCCCTTTCGTATCGGTGATCTTTACGGATTTCACGTAGCTCGTGTTGCTGCCGAGCGTGATATCTATCGACTTGACGTTTGATTTAAGAGCGTACCCTTTTGATGACAGACGTTTATAAAGCGCTTCCGGGGTATACTCCGCCGTCCAGTGAGCTTTATTGTGCGTATTGTATTTTTCCCAGGGAGTTGCGACCGCCTTCAGGTAGGGATAGGTAGACAGCGATCCGCTCCACACCTCGTTAACGTTTGCCGTACATCCGCCCATGCTTGAAGAATAATAGCAGTTGCATATCCTTCCGTTCGACGCTATCCCGACAAGCCCCTTGACTTCGTTTACCGCCTGCCAGACGCGGCTGTTCGTCGAGGCGAAACCCTTATAAACCTGACAATGGGTCGTACAGCAAAGATCGGCGCCGCTCGACGCGTGAGCGCCGCGACGAGTGAGCGCGTAGGACTTTACCGCGATGGCGAACGCCTTTTGCGTCTCAAGCGGCCAGGACGACGATATCTCATAGGGTATCACCCCCGCCGCGTAGGTATCGAGGGGGAGGACGTCGACGATCCTTATACCGAAATATTCGTCTCCTTTGATGGCTTTGAATTCAAGCGTTCCGTCGTATTTGCGCGTTCCGGCGGACCGGAAGGTGTCGATGAACGTCGTATCGTCCGCGAGCGGAACCGCCCTGACGGCGAGCGACAGATTATCGTCCGGAACGTCGCAAAGAAACTCTATTTCCCCGTCGTCGGAAATCAGATATACCGAATCATCGGTCGGCTCTGATATTGAACTCGAAAGCACGGCGATCACAAACGGATCCGGATCGGGGTCCTGATCCGTCACGCTTTCCGTCACCGTATCAGCCGGCTCCGACGTGTCGGAAGAATCGCTTTCATCCGTCTCAACGGAATCGACACCCGGGAACGTCTCATCGCCGTTTTCCGACGTTTCGCCGGGATTGGATTCCGCGTCCGTTTCCGGTGCCTCCGAAACTACGTCGTCAGTTTCGACGATTACCGACGTCCCGTCGGCCTGCGAGGTATCCGGTTCGTCGGTCACGACGGTCTCCGGCGGCTCCGGCGTATATTCTTCAACAAGAGCGGCGCGGAAAGCCTCCGCGCCGTCGAGATCGGAAAATGAACCGAGCATAATGCTGTCCGCGCCGTTTTCTAACGCACGGAAAACCTGAACTCCCGGAAGGGCGCTCCTGATTTCCGTTATACAGCCGGAAACGTCCGTTTCCTCAACGTTCAGTCTGACGTGATACGGACCTATTTCGGGCTGACCGTCAACGCAGGGCTGATAGTTCCCCGTTGAGGAGTTTTTTGACAGCCCCGTCCGGTACGCGGCGTGGAGGACGGGAGTTTCGGTT
>JAGABQ010000100.1:0-18190 GCA_017614495.1 Clostridia bacterium | reverse complement strand
CGTCGGTAAAGAACCATTCGGCCCACTGTCCGAAAAATATCCATCCCGAGAATATATGAAAAACGTATCTCGCCGTGAGGCCGATTATCGATCCGAGCGCGAGCTTGACCGGGGCGTGTCTGTTCTTTCTGACAATTCCCGAGAGTCCGACCGCGGTGTAGGCGATTATATAGTCGAGGAGCAGCATGAGGACCGTCTCGTACCAGTGGTCCATCATGAGACTCGAGGGATGCTTGGCAAAACCGGTTATGAGCTGTATCACACCGGTGACCAGCCCGGCGAGCAGACCCTGCCCGAGACCGTATCTGACCCCGATATAGACGAGCGGAAGGCAGGAAACGAGCGTGACCTTACCGCCGAACGGGAGCTGTAGAAACGGGATCAGATCGCTCACGATGGAAAGCGCGAAGGCGAGCGCGACCATTATCGCCGTTTCGACGAGCTTTTCGGTTTTTTTGTTTTTCATTGGACAAAACACCTCCAAAAATAAACTCCGCACGCGGGCAAGCGTGCGGAGAAAGTCTCAAAAACGACATAAACTTCCTACGCCGGAATTACCCGTATCAGGTTCGAGGGACTGCGCTCGCGCGCATCTCAGCCTTTTGGCGCCCCTGTTATGTGCAGACGGGATTATACCACCGGCGACGTCGTTTGTCAAGTGTTTTCTTTTGGTTTGTAAAACAGTTTTTCAAGCAAGGCGTCGAGCTTTGAAAGCAGCTTTCCGAGATTGACGAGCCGGAACAGGCCGCGGCGGATAAGGTCGATAAGGGAGCATACCGTGAAGATGACGAGCGCCGCGCCTATCGACTTGAGCGAGAGCAGATACCACGGGTCGGCGGCGAAGGATTTCGCAAAGCCCTTTACCAGGTCATCCCAGATAAGCGGATGGACGTGTATAAGATATACGGCGAGGGAAGACGGCGCGAGGAATGTCACGAAACCGCGCACGCCCCTGTTTTTCGGATCTATCCCGGCGCAGGCGAGGAAAATCGCTATGCCGGATATCACGATCAGCGGGGAAGTGTAGTTCACCCATCTGCCAAAGCCCTTGAGTTTCAGGAAAAACGCGATCCCAACGGAGGCGAAATATACTAGTACGGAGAGCCACACCGGCGGCCTGAACTCCATTTCTTCTTTCAGACGGGAAAGCCACCCGCCCGCGACGTACATTATGCAGAGCCAGAAGGCGGAATAACCGCCGGAAAGCCCGAACACGCTGACGTCAAATATCGCGGGGAGAAAGCACATTATCGCCATCACACCGGCGAGCGTGAGCGAAAGCGCCCGTACCGGCAAAGCGTTTATCGCTTTGTTCATGACCGGCTGGAATATAACCATTCCGAAATACGCCGTCATGTACCAGTACTGATATTTCATTATCGGGAAAACGGCGTTGAACCACGTGCCCTCGACGATTAGCTCTGGCTTGAAGACGGCATAGCCCGCCGTGATGAGGAGGGTATAGAAAACGACCTCGAGCCAGATAATTATCGGCCTCGAAATCTTAAACCTGCTTTTTCTGCCGACGTAGCCGCTTATAAGGGCGTAGCAGTTGACGGCGCAGTAGGCGCCGATCTCAAGGAACCACGCGGCGCGGTAGCCCGGCGTTCCCGCCTTGCTGTATCCGAGCACCATGCCCTGGCCGAGGGTGTGGAGCATGCAGATAAAGAACATCGACAGCATTCTCAATATTTCAATTCCGCAGTGGCGTTGTTTTGTTTCAGACATAGGTCCCTCCGGGGCAAGCCCTTTCATCGTTGCGTTTCATCTTACGTACTTTTTTATCTCTTTTACCAGTCTTTCGTCCGGTGAAAAAATGATAAGGTCGGGAAGCGCCGCTTCCGGCTCACGGTATATTATCTCCCAGAGCGCGTCGGACTGTTCGTCGTCCCCGCAGAACTCTACCCGGCGAAAACCGCTTTCACGTTTCCCCCTGTAAGGCGAAAAGCTCTCCGCTTCATGCAGATTTATCTCCGCGACGGTTTTTCCGTACCTCGAGTCCCTGATTTTTGAAACCGAAAGCGCGTCGCCGACGAGTGAGTAGTCGTATTCTACACGAAAAAGGAATCTGATGAAAAAGATCTCAAACGGCACCGCCGCCGCGATTATCACGATGAACGCGATGAGGACGGCAAAATCTTTTATCAGCATCCCGGCGGCGAGGAGCGCCGCGGGTATCACGAAACACGCGGCGATGGCGATCCGCTTTTTGACGGCGAAAGAGCCGGTTATTTTTCTTTTAACGCTTTGTTCCGTCATGTCGGCCTCCGTTACGTGGGTATTTTACCACCGAAGGGGCGCCGTGTCAATCCCGGGCCAGCCGGGCGCTTTTTCGTATATCCTCATTTATTTATTGTTCACAAAAAAAACACCTTCTTATTGTGCGGAAGTACTTGACAAACCCCTCTGAGTGTGCTATTATTCTATTATCTGTAATTATGGGTCGGTCTTTCTTTCGGCCGGAACGCCGTTTTTAAACGAAAAAAGTCACGCCGTCTTCATGGCATGATCACATTCGCGTAAAAACGGGAACGCTGAGCGTTCACACGTTTTCGGCGGCCGATCCGGACCCGATTAATCTTGCAGGAGGAAAAAGATTAATGCAAAGCAAATTCGCAAAGAGGCTTCTGTCATTTCTCCTTGCCGCCGTCATGGCGGCGGGCGTTCTGACGTCGCTTCACGTCTTTGCCGACGATGACGCCGGCGAGCCGGAGCCCGAGGCGGGGAAGGCCACGGAAGTAATCTTCCACAGCAACCTTGCGGGCGGCGACGCGGGTAGTTCGTATTCGGACTATTCCGAACGCTACGGCTCGGCGCAAAAGGCGTCCGAAAGCATCGTGATCGACGCGACGGATTACGATCCGGCGAATACGACGGCGGAAGTCAGAGTACTGGAAAACATTGACGGCGTTTCAAAGGCGCTTTATATGCCCTCGACGGGGATAACCTCGTGGAAGGTCAGCGTGCCCGAGAACGCGCTCTACGCGATCAGGATAACTTATTACCCGATCGCCGAGCTCGACGGCGTTGAGGCCACGACGTATACGACAATCGAGCGCACGCTCTACATTGACGGACGCATCCCGTTCTCGGAGGCGAGATATTTCTATTTCCCGAGAAACTGGGTATATCAGGACGTCACGAGAAACGATGACGGGACGATTGATTTCCGCAAGGACGCGATGGGGAACGACGTCCGTCCGATAAGAGGCGAGGCCCCGGCGTGGCAGACCTATTATCTGCGTGACTGGCTCGGCTACACCATGAGCCCCTTTGAGTTCTATCTGAGCAAGGGCGAGCACACGATCAGCTTCGACGCTTCGCGCGAGGGCATCGTCATTTCCAAGATAGAGTTCTACAGATATGACGAAGAGCCGACGTTCGCCGATTTCCTTACCTCCATGCAGGCAAAGGGCGTCAAGGTCATCGACAAGATGGGCGACGGCATCATTAAGGTACAGGCGGAAAATCCGGATCTCGTTTCGAACGCCTGCCTGTATCCGACGAACGACCGTACTTCGTCCCTTACCGAGCCGCAGGATCCTCAGAGGATAAGAAACAACATAGTGAACAGCACGACGGTCAACGAGTGGATGAAATATACCGTCACGGTCCCTGAGGCCGGACTGTATACGATAGCGATCCGTTTCCGTCAGAACGACCTCATCGGAATGTTCACCTCCCGCCGCATACTCATAAACGGCGAGCAGCAGTTCAAGGAAGCGGGAATGATACGCTTCAAATACAATCCGTCGTGGCAGTCCTCCATCGCGACGGACGGAGAAAACAAACTGCTGTTCTATCTCGAGGTGGGGGAGAACGAGATAACCTTCGAAGCGGTGCTCGGCGAAATGACCGACTACGTTTACCGTATAGAGGGTATCATCGAGGATCTCAACAAAGCGTACACGACGATCCTCCAGCTTACCGGACCTACCCCCGACGCATACCGTGATTACGGGTTCAACAGACTCGTTCCCGGCGCCGTCAACATCATAAGAGCCGCGGCCATCGATCTTTACGAGATCTCCGACGAGCTCGAGGCGGTAACCGGAGAGCTCGGCGACCAGGTCGCGACGCTCGATACGATTGCGCTTCTGCTCGAAACGATGGGCGACGACGAGTATAAGATCGCGCCGAACTTCGTTACTTTCAAAAACTATATAATCGCTCTTTCAAACTGGCTGTACGCCGCTTTGAAACAGCCCTGCAAGATCGACTACTTCACGGTCCAGGGACAGAACGATCCGCTTCCCAAGGACAAATCGGGTCTGTTCTCATCCCTTGGATTTGAGATAAGAGCGTTCTTCGGCTCGTTCTTTATGGACTACACGACGGTCGACTTCGCTTCCGATATAGAATATTCGAAAGAAGACACGGTCAACCTCTGGATAACATCCGCGCTCGGCCGTGAGGACGCGCTCATCAAACGAAATCTCGTCGACAAGTATTTTACCCCTGAATACGGCGTGACCGTCAAGATGAAGGTCATCACGACGGGTCTTACCGAGGCGATCCTCGCGGGCATCGGTCCCGACGTCGCGAATATGACGTCGGTCGACACGATAACCTGGGGGCTCCGTAACGCGGTTTATCCGATGGAGGAGTTCGACGGATTCGACGAGGTCATGTCGTGGTTCAGCGAAGAGGAGGTCAAGCCGCTTCAGATGTACGACGCTCACGGCGTTCCTCACACCTACGGACTTCCCTTCAACATTGACTTCTATATGATGTTCTACCGCGCCGACGTGTTCGACAGTATGGGCCTGAAGGTCCCGAAGACCTGGAACGATCTTTACGACATTCTCCCGGCGCTCCTCAACTCCGACATGATCGTCGGAATGATGGGCAGCGGCGCGGGTACCGAGATCAGCGTAACGGGATATACGGGACTTAAACAGTTCCTTTATCAGATGGGCGGCGAGGTCTTCAACGACGGCGGCTACTCGGTAGCGCTTGACGAAAACGTCGCGCTCGACGCGTTCGAGTCGTACACCGAGCTCTTCTCGCTGTATAAGAGCCAGGTCAAATACAGCATAACGCGTTTCCGTACGGGCGAAATGCCGATATTCTTCGGCAGCGCCACTGCGTGCTACAACCTGCTCATGTCGTACTACGATATCCGTGGTCTGTGGGAGATGGCTCCTCTGCTCGGATTTGAGCAGGAGGACGGTACGATCAACCACACCTCGACGGTGACGGTCACGTCCTACATCCTCCCGAGAGGATCCAACACCGGCGCTTCCTGGAAATACCTGAAATGGGAGGTATCTCCGGAACAGCAGAGACGTATGGCGAAGGAAACTCTCGCGGTGAACGCGAACCCGACGACTAAGTACAACACCGCGACGGTGTCCGCGTTCCTCGGGCAGGCGTGGACGACCGAGGAATACGCGGCGATAAGCGAGCAGTTCTCGCAGATCGCCGGAATAAGGGAGTTCCCCGGCAACTACATCATTCCGACATACGTTGACGCAGCGTTCTTCAAGGCATACGGGCAGGCGTCCGACGCGTCGGACGAGCTCCTCGACAGGATGCTCCTTATAAATAAGGAACTTTCCCGTAAGAGAGACGATTTCAAAATGGACTATTACGATCTGACAACAGGCCAGTACGTAAAGGGCAGGTACATTTCCGAGCCCATATCGTGGAAGTGATCGGAGGGAGAAAAAATGGCAAAAAAAGAATCTCTTAACGAGCACGGCTATGGCTACGGCGGCGCGCCGATGACTAAAGCGCGCTACATCAGGATACAGATGAAGCGCACGTGGCAGGGATATCTCATGGTCCTGCCGTTCACCGTGATATTCGTTGCTTTCACGGTCGTCCCGGTCGTCATTTCCATAGCTCTCAGCTTCACTTCGTTCAACATGCTCGAATGGCCGGAGTGGAAGGGGCTCAGCAACTACGTTCAGCTCTTCCTGGCCGACGACCTCTTCGTGACGGCGTTTGCAAACACAATGATGTTCGCCGTCACGACCGGTCCCGCCTCGTTCATCCTGTCGTTCATCATCGCCTGGTTCATTAACGAGCTGCAGCCGCGGCTCAGGGCGCTGATAACGATAGTGTTCTACGCGCCGTCCATATCCGGTACGGCGTACACAATCTGGGGCGTGTTCTTCCAGGCGGACATTTACGGTTACGTAAACGGGTGGCTGCTTAAGATGGGCCTTATCGATTCGCCTATCGCCTTCTTCAGGAATACGGCGTATATCGTTCCGCTCTGTATCGCGGTCGCCCTCTGGACGTCGCTCGGTACCGGCTTCCTCTCCAACATAGCGGGACTTCAGGGCGTTGACCGCTCCCTCTACGAGGCGGGCGCCATCGACGGGGTCAAGAACCGCTGGCAGGAGGCGTGGTACATAACCCTCCCGCAGATGAAAAACATACTCATGTTCGGCGCCGTCCTCGCGATTACCGGTTCATTCGGTTTCGGAGCCGTCGTCGACACGCTCTGCGGACGTCCGTCGACAGACTACGTCGCGTGGACGCTCCAGCATCATCTCGGCGAATATATGTCGACGCGTTTCGAATACGGATACGCCTCGGCGATCGCCGTCGTGCTGTTCGCCATTATGATGATAGCGAACATGCTGGTTCAGAAATTCCTTTCGAAGGTAGGGCAGTGACATGGCAAGAAAACTGAGAATTTCCAATCACCGTGTCGTGCTCAACCGCTCAAAGGGCGGCGACACCGCGATATTCATTATTCTTTTCCTGCTCGGTATCGTGATGTTCCTCCCGCTGTGGTACCTCATCATTACGGCTCTTAAGCCGCTCGGCGAGCGCAACATCACCCCGCCGCTGCTTTACGTAATGAAGCCGACACCGCAGAACTTCATCGACCTGTTCTCGAACATGAACAGCACCTGGGTTCCCGTATCGAGATATTTCTTCAATACGATAATTATCTCGGTCGGCGGTACCTTCGGATGCCTCGTTCTCGGGTCGCTGACGGCCTACGCCCTCTCGAAGATAAGATTCCCCGGCGCGAATTTCCTGTTCAATATGATACGTTATTCGCTCATGATCAGCTCGACGATCGCGGGTATCACGAACTTCTTCATCTTCGTCTGGCTCGGATGGCTGAACACCTACTGGATATCGATTGTGCCGGTTTGGGGCTCGACGCTCGGACTATACCTCATGAAGCAGTTCATAGACTCGAACGTTTCGGATGAAATGATCGAGGCGGCGAGGATAGACGGCGCGAGCGAGCTCAGGATCTACTGGCAGATAGTTATGCCGCTCGTCAAGCCGGCGTGGCTGACGCTGCTCGTGACGACGTTCCAGTCGACCTGGAACGGTGGAGCGTCCGGCTACGTATGGTCCGAGCAGCTCAAGACCTTCAACGTCGCGATAAGCAACATCAGTACGGTCTCGGTCGGCGCGTCGTCCGCCGGTTCGGTCGTTATGATGAGCGTTCCCATTATCTTCTTCGTTGTCAACCAGGCAAAGATAGTCGAGACGATGGGTTCGTCCGGAATGAAGGATTAAGGTGGTAAAATGAAAGCAAAAGCATTTAAGCTGAGCGCGGCCGTTCTTCTTGCCGTCATGCTTTTACCGCATGCGGCGTCCGCGGGGACGTCTTACCAGACGTACACGTACTCGATAGACGGCCAGATGCTCGCGTCCCCCGACGCGTACGTCCCCAACCGCCAGCTCGACTACGTTGCGCTCGGACTTCCCGCCGCGTTCAACACACCGACCGACCTTGTCACTGACCCGAAGGGCAACGTGTACATCGCCGATCAGGGCGCAAGCAAGATCTACTGCCTCGACAGCAATCTCAAGTTCAGATTCGCTCTCTCGTCGTTCGTTAACTCGAACGGGATAAACGATGCGCTGAGCGGATGCAAGGGAGTTTTCGTGACCGACGATTATATATACGTCGCGGACACTGAAAACAACAGGATCGTCATCTTCGATCTTCTCGGCAATTACGTCCGTCATCTCGACGAGCCGGTTTCCGATATTTTCGAGGACAACGCGATCTATAAACCGATAGCCCTCGCCGTCGACGCTTCCGAAAGAATCTACGTTGTGTCCTCGACGACGTATCAGGGAATCATTTCCCTTGATAAAAACGGCGATTTCCAGGGTTACGTCGGGGCGACGCACGTCACCTTCAACGCATGGCAGATATTCTGGAGACAGTTCCAGACGGCCAAGCAGAGGGCGCTCTCCGTCAAACTCGTGTCGACGGAGTACAATAACATAACCATCGACGACCGCGGATTTATTTACGTCACGACGAACTCGATAGACGAGTCGAGCAGACAGGCGTCGGTAAAATCCAAGGACGGAACGTACGCTCCTGTCAGAAAATACAACGCTTCGGGAAACGACGTTCTCGGACGTAACGGATTCTTCGGCCCCGGCGGCGAGGTTTCCGTAAACTACAACACGATAGTCAGCGACATCACCGGCGCGTCGAGCATTATTGACGTCGCGCTCGGCCCGTCAGGCAGCTGGACGATAGCCGACGAAAAGAGATCGAAGTTATATACCTACGATCAGTACGGCAACCTGCTCTTCGTCTTCGGAGACAAGGGCGCGATGCTCGGAAACATCCAGAAGATAAATTCGATAACTTATCAGGGAAGCAATCTCCTCGTCCTTGACGGAAACACAAAGACGGTCACCGTTTATATCCGTACGGACTACGGAGACACGCTCATCACGGCGCTTCAGGACGAGATTGACCGTAACTACGACGCGGCTGTCACAAACTATGAGGACATCCTCAAGCGCAACAGCAACTTCGACGCCGCGTATATCGGTATCGGAAAGGCGCTTTACCGCCAGGGAGAATATTCCGACGCGATGAAGATGTTCAAGAGCGCCTACGAGACGTCGAACTACAGCGACGCCTACAAGATGCTCAGACAGAGATGGGCGAACAAGTATTTCATCATCATCCCTGTTGTCGTCGTCCTCATCATATTCCTTGTGACGAAATTCTTCGGCTACGCCGGGAAGGTAAACAAGGCGACGGCGCTTTCGACCGAAAAGAGGACGTTCAAACAGGAGATCCTGTACGCTTTCCATCTGATTTTCCATCCGTTTGACGGATTCTGGGACCTCAAGCACGAAAAGCGCGGATCGCTGCGCGGAGCTATCTTCTATCTCGTTCTCGCGACGGTGGCGATAGGTTATCAGACGATAGGACGCGCGTATATATTCAATCCCCGCGGTAATTCGACGTCGTTCATCACGATCATCCTTTCGATGATAGTGCCCGTCCTGCTCTGGACAGTTTCGAACTGGTGTCTGACAACTCTGTTTGAGGGAGAGGGCAGCTTCAAGGATATATTCATAGCGACCTGCTATTCGCTCGTTCCGCTTATCCTTCTGATAATCCCCGCGACGCTCGCCACGAACATCCTGTCGACCACGGAGATGCAGATATACAACCTGCTCGTGACGATCGCCTGGGTATGGGTCGGGCTCCTCGTGTTCTTCGGAATGATGATCACGCACGACTACACGCTCGGCAAGAACATCCTGACGACGATAGGTACCATCGTTGCGGCGTGCTTCGTGATATTCTGCGTGGTGCTGTTCTCGACGCTCGTTATGAAGATGATAAGCTTCGTGTCCGGTATCGTAACCGAGATCACGTTCAACATGTAAGGAGGCACGCAATGAAGAAAAGAACAGTTTCGGCTTTGCTTGCCGTTTCGATGGTGCTCGGCATTCTCGTTAGCGCGCTTCCTTCGATAACCGTCTCGGCGGCGTCGGCTGTGAAGGATTTCGCACCCGGCGGAATAAACTATCTCACCGATTCCTTTGAGTCAAAAGAGGCCAAGCTCAAGACGATGGAAATGCTCGTCGAGAGGTTCGGCTACCAGCTCTGGTACGAAAAATATACCGGCGAAGTGGCCGTTAAGAACGTCAAAACGGGCGACATCCTCATGACGAACCCCTATGACGTCGGCGGCGCAAAGGCTTCGGACAATATCAAATCGCAGCTTCTTTCTCAGATAATTCTCAAGTACTCGACGAACGAAGGCAACGAGATCTCGATGTACAGCTACATTGAGGCGGCTCAGAGAAGCCAAATCACTCAGAAGTACATCAAGAACGGCATCAGGGTCGAGTACGTCATGGGTAAGCGCGAAAGCCGCTCGCTCGTGCCGAGATATATAGAGAAGACCCGTTTTGAGGAAATGATCCTCGCGAACATAGACAACGAGTCGAAGTTCAAGAAGATCAACGCGTTCTACATCCTCAAGGACCCCGATGAAAAGGACGCGGGCGGAAACCCGCTTTCCAACAAGGCCATCGAGGAGATGTACAAGGCGTTCCCGATCACAAAGAAGATGCCTATATACGTGTTTGACTCCACCGCTTCAGAAAGGGAGATAAACACGGTCGAGGCCATCATCAAGGAGTTCTGCCCGGCGTACACGTACGAAGAGCTTGAATACGACCATCAGCTCACCGAGTACGAGAGCGAGGACAAGAACCCCGTTCAGTTCCGTCTGTCTCTCGAATATACCCTCGACGAGGACGGCCTTTCGGTCAGACTCCCCGCAAACGGTATAAGATTCGACCAGAGCACGTTCCAGCTTTCATACATAAGGATTCTCCCGTATATCGGCGCGGCGTCTTCGGAGTTCACCGGATATACGATGATCCCTGACGGCTCCGGAGCCCTCGTCCGATTTGAGGACGTACTGAAAAGCGGATCGTCGAGGATTCTCGCCGGCAAGCTGTACGGTCAGGACTACGCTTATCATACGATAACCGGCGCAAACCAGCGCATAATGCGTATGCCGGTCTTCGGTCTCGTTGAAAACACCGAGTACGTCATAGAGTCCGAAACTCCCGAAGAACCCGAAAATCCCGGCGAAGGCGAGGGCGAGCCGTCTGAGACGCCCGCGGAAACGCCTGCCGAGACTCCTGACGAACAGTCCGGGGAAACTCCGTCGGAGAATCCCTCAAATCCGGACGACGAGCCGGAGGATCAGGAGCCGGGCGATTCAACGGATACTCCCGACACTCCCGACGAAGAGCCGGAAGTGATGAAGTACAGCCGCAGCACTGGTTATTTCGCGATAATCGAAAGCGGCGATTCGCTTGCGACCATCACGACCGATCACGGCGGAAACGTCACCCACAAGTACAATTCGGTCTATTCGGAGTTCAACCCGAGACCGAAAGACAGCTACAACCTGGCGAGCGCGATTTCCGTCGCGGGCAACGCCGTTTGGACCGTCGTTTCCGAGCGTAAGTTCACCGGAAACTTCAGGATTAGATACATAATGCTGAGCGATCTCGATTATCTCAGCGAAAACGGCGTATCGACGGAGGGTCTCTTCGGGACCGACTACGTCGGTATGGCCAAGGCGTACAGATACATGCTCGAGAAGCAGGGAACGATATCCAAGCTCGACGGTGCTTCGCAGATACCGATTTACCTCGAGACTCTCGGAGTCATGGATTCCGAGGAGACGATCCTTTCGATCCCTGTGACGGTCAAGAAACCGCTCACGACCTTTGACGACATCAGAACGATCACCGAGGAGCTCGGCGAAGAGGGAATAAACAACCTTGTTTACAAGCTCACCGGTTACGTCAACGGCGGTCTTTCCAGCACCCTGACAAGAAAAATCAAGGTCGAGAGAAAGGTCGGCGGGAACGACGGGCTGAAATCGCTTATCGAATACGGCAAAGAGAAGGGAATCGATTTCTATCTCGATATCGATTTCTCGTACACCGGGAACGATAAGCTCGGCGACGGCTTCTCACGTAAGCGCGACGCCGTAAAGACGATCGACGGAAGATACAGTACTAAGCGCACTTACAGCGCGACGTATCAGTATTTCAGGAGTACGGGACTTATCGTAATCTCTCCCTCCGTGTTCACGTCTATATTCGAGGATTCCGAAAAATATCTTGAAAAGCTCGGCGTAACGGCCGTGTCGCTCAGCACCGTGGGTTCAGACCTCAACTCGGATTTCGACGAGGACGATCCCTACAACAGAGAGGACTCGAAAGAAAACGTCATGAAGACGCTTTCCAAGATCAAGGAAGACGGATATAAAGTGATGCTCGACGCGGGCAACGCATACGTTATCCCGTATTCCGATCACGTTCTCAACGTATCGCTCGACAGCTCGGGATACACCTACGCGAGCGAAACGATCCCCTTCTTCGGGATGGTTTATCACGGATATCTGCTTTATGCCGGCAGCGCGACGAACACCGCCGGAGACATGAGGCACGAGAAACTCAAGATACTCGAAAACGGAGCGAACCCCTACTTCATCCTCGTTTATCAGAATTCCGAAAAACTCAAAGAGGACAAGACCTTATCCAATTATTTCTCGATATCCTATTCCAACTGGAAAAAGGATATGATAGCCACCTACAAGGAGCTCAACGAAGCGCTCAACCTCGTTTACAACTCGCCGGTGAGCGATCACGAGTTTGTGATCGGAGAGAGGGTCCCGTCCGCCGAGGAAAAGGAATATAACGATATGCTCGACGCCCTCGCCGAGGAGGAAGCCGAAAAAGCGAAAGCCGATGCAGAAGCAGAGGAAGAGCGCAAGAAAGCTCTCAAGGAGCATCTCAACGAGCTCAAGGGTATCACAACCGAACCGAAAGAGCCGGTGTCGCCGGTCGATAGCGGAGAGGTTGACGATGAACCGGAGGACACCGAACCCGAGGAGACCGGATACGTCTACACGAGATACACGGTAGACAACGGGCTGATCGTCAAGGTGACTTTCGATAACGGATACATGTTCGTTATCAACTACAACAATTTCGACGTGACGACCGTCGAGACGGGAGACGAAATCATATCCTCGCTTGGATATCTTGTCATCTCGCCCGATGGCAGCGTCCTCATCAACAGTGCAAAGGAGGCGGCCGAATGACGAAAGACGTACCCGCAAAGGTGAAACCTCAGAAGGTAAAATCACTTGATAAGCGCAAGGCATTGACCGGCTGGATTTTTGTCCTTCCGTTTGTCATCGGCTTCCTTATCATCTACCTTCCGGTAATCATCGACTCGCTCAAGTACAGTTTCTGTGAGATAAAGATACTGTCCGGAGGCGGATATCAGCTGACCTTCGTCGGCTGGAAAAACTATCAGGAGGCGTTGTTCGAGGACCCGGACTTCATCCAGATACTCATTTCCGGTCTCAAACAGCTTGTTCTCGACGTTCCCGCGATAGTCATCTTCTCGCTGTTCATGGCGGTAATGCTGAACGGCAAGATCGCCGGGCGCGCCGCGTTCAGGACGATATTCTTTATCCCGGTAATACTCTCTACGGGTATCCTCGCGGCGATAGAGACGACAAACGTCTTCAACGAAAACATGGGCAACGGTTCTGTGATGGACGACGGTACCGGGACCTCGGCAAACATAACGGAGGTCGTCAAGCTCGCGGATCTGACGTGGCTGTTTGACAGCATGCAGGTCGGAACGGAGCTCCTGACCTACGCTGTCTCTCTTGTCAACAGTATATTCAACATCATAAACCGCTCCGGCGTTCAGATGCTGATATTCCTCGCGGCGCTCCAGTCGATATCGCCATCGATCTACGAATCGTGTTCGATAGACGGCGCGTCGACCTGGGAGACCTTCTGGAAGATAACGATCCCGATGGTGAGCCCGATGATACTCGTAAACGCGATATATACGCTGATTGACAGCTTTACGTCGTCGTCGAATGTCATCATGTCGTTCATAGAATCGGTTTACAGCCGTCCCGGCAAAAACGTCGTCGCCACGGCGATGTCGTGGGTCTATTTCCTGATCGTTATTCTGGCAGTGGCACTGATAGCGGGTATCCTCTCCGCTTTCGTCTTCTACCAGAGGCGTGACTGATCGGAGGTGGCAATATGAATAACACAGAAACCGCTCCGAGAATAAAACGCGAAACCAAAAACAAGATCCGCGTGGAGTTTGAAAGAACCAGTGCCTGGACCCGTTTCAGACTCAAATACCTGACGGCGTCGTCGCTTAAGAAGGGGCTCTGGTGGCTTTTCAGATTCGTGCTCCTGCTCGGCATCTCGTACGTGATCCTGCTTCCGTTCTACACGAAGATCGCCTCGTCTTTCATGGCGAGAGAAGACTTCGTTGACGTGACGGTCAAGCTGATCCCCAAGCATCCGACGCTCGACACCTACGCGGCGATCATCAAGTACAACGGGTATTTCAAGGCCCTGCTCAACACCGTGCTCCTGTCGGGGGCGTGCGCGGTCATACAGACCTTCGTGTGCGCCTTCATCGGATACGGATTTGCGAAGTATAAGTTCAAGGGCTCAAAACTGCTCTTTGCGCTTGTGATGCTGACGATGATCGTCCCGCACAGGACGCTTCGTCTGTCGCTCTTCATGAAGTTCAGATTCTTTGACATAGGGATCGGCAAGGTCGGGCTGTTCAGTCTGCTCGGGGGGGGGCTCTTCGAGGGGCTCAAGATCCTCCCGTTCTCATCCATCAATCTGAACAACACGTACTGGCCGCTTATCCTGCTGTCGCTCGGCGGACTCGGCTTCAAGAACGGTCTGTTCATCTTCATGCTCAGGCAGTTCTTCCGCGGAGTTCCCGACGAGCTCGAGGAGTCGGCGTACATAGACGGCTACGGCCCGATAAAGACGTTCCTCAGGATCGTGCTTCCGATATCGATACCGATGCTCGTGACCGTCTTCCTGTTGTCCTTCGCATGGCAGTACACCGATACCTTCTACGTCAACGTGTTCTTCACGACGTCGGGGCCGAAGCTGCTGGATGACATCATCCTCATCCCGAGGGCGCTCGACACCGACTACGCCGGCAAGGTGCTTTACGAGGCGGCGATACGCAACACCTGCGGTATTCTCATACTGGTCCCGCTGCTTGTCCTCTATCTCTTCCTTCAGAGATATCTCGTCGAAGGAATAGAACGCTCCGGAATCGTCGGATAATACCTAAAAAAAGCATAAAAGCTCCGCCGCGATCGCGGCGGAGCTTTTTAACGCACCGTTTTAATAAATTATTTGTCCGCTGAATCCCCGAGGATCTTGTGGAGAACTTTGTACAGAAAAGCGGCTTCGTCCGGCTCGAGGGTGACGCACGAGGACATCTCGGCCGGTATCTTAAGTGCTTCGTCCCTCAGCGCCGCGCCTTTTTCGGTGATCGAGACCGTGACTATGCGCTCGTCTGTTTTGTCACGCTGCTTCCTGACGTATCCCTTTTTTTCGAGTATGCGGATAAGCGGAGTAAGCGTGCCGGAGTCGAGAAACAGTCGGTTTCCGAGCTTGGTGACGGTCGCCGACTCTTCTTCCCACAGCACCATCATAACGATGTACTGGGTGTAAGTGAGGTCGAGGTCTTTCAGGAGAGGAGAATATTTCTTGACTATCTCTCTCGCCGCCGCGTAAAGGGGAAAGCACAGCTGATTTTCAAGTTTCAGAGAATCGTATTTTCCCATGTGTCCGTTTACGCCTTGTTTTCTTCGTTATACGCCTTGCGGACAGCCCTCGCGAGCTGATCGGCGCATGACGTCGGCTTGAATCCGCAGGTGTTCCCGGCAAGCGTGCTTTCGATATAATCAACGGTCGTCCCTTCGACGAGCTTTGAAATGGCTTTGAGATTGCCGTTGCAGCCGCCTTCGAACACGACTCCGCGCACAACGTCTCCGTCGAGTTCAAAATCTATTTTCCGCGAGCAGGTGCCCGACGTAATGTAAGTGTGATGCATCTGAGAAACGCCTCCTTGTTTTCTGTGTAAATTATACCGCTTCCGGCTGTTTTTGTCAATCCGGACGTCATACGGTTTTTTCCATTATGATCCTTTGCGGCGTCATACCGAGACTCTCGTAAAACCGCATCGCCGCTTCGTTTGCATGCCAGACGTTGAGAAACACGCTTGAACATCCCGACTTTTTCGCGAATTCCGACACGAAAAGGAACAGTTTTCTGCCGATACCGGCTCCGCGCTCCGGTTCGTCCACACACAGGTCGTCGATATACAGATTTTTCATGTCGTTCATGACTTTGTCGCCGCTGACTTTCTTTAAGGCGCAGAACGCATATCCCGAAACCTTCCCGTCGCGTTCGTACACGAAGATCGGCTTTTCATCGTCTGTGATCATCGACGCGATTTCTTCGGCGGAGTACTTCACGTGCGGCTCGGGACCGCGGAAAACGTCCGGTCGGAGAACGTGGTGGACGTGTTCGACCTGAACGAGAAGGGCCGTTATTTTTTCAATGTCGCCCTGTGCGGCGCGTCTGATTGTTTCCATTTGCTGGACCCTCGCTTTCAGTAGGGTATTATATCAGTTTTTCGCGGGGTTTTCAAGCGCACGGCAGCGCCGGCGATAATTTTTCTGTTGCAAAAAAAAACGTTTGGTAGTATAATATATCAGTACCGCCGGAAACGGCACATATAAGGAGATATTTTATGGGCGTACTTCACGTAGTTGATCATCCGCTTATCCAGCATAAGCTGACGATCATGAGAGACAAAAGGACGGGCCCGAAGGACTTCCGTGAACTTCTTGAAGAGATCACGGTCCTCATGGGATACGAGGTAACAAGGGACTTCCCGCTCGACGATTATGAGATCGACACCCCGATGGCTCACATGACGGCAAAGCGCATCGCGGGGAAAAAAGTTGCAATCGTTCCGATACTTCGCGCGGGACTCGGAATGGTCGACGGGCTTCTCAATCTGATCCCCGTTGCAAAGGTCGGGCATATCGGCCTTTACCGCGACCACACAACGCACAAACCCGTTGTTTATTACTGCAAGCTTCCTCCGGATATCGACAAGAGGGAAGTAATAGTCTGCGATCCTATGCTCGCGACCGGCGGCAGCTCGTGCGACGCCATTGCCATGCTCAAGGAAAAGGGAGTAAAGGATATCCGTCTCCTCTGCCTCGTTTCGGCTCCCGAAGGCGTGAAGAAGGTCCAGGAAGAGCATCCCGACGTTGATATATTCACGGCTGCGCTCGATGAAAAACTCGATGACAACTGCTACATCGTGCCGGGACTCGGAGACGCAGGAGACCGCCTCTTCGGCACAAAGTAATAGTATATCTGTATTTTTCGCCCGGATCACGTGATCCGGGCGTATTGTGATTTGAGATTGAAATGGATACAAAAAACGAAAGCACCCTGAAAGGTAACGCCCGCGACAGGGTGATCATTAGGACAAGTTTTATCGGAATCTCGGCGAACTTTCTGCTCGCGGCGGTCAAGGCGGTCATCGGCCTGATTGCAAACTCCATTGCCGTGGTGCTCGACGCCGTCAACAACCTGAGCGACGTCATTAGTTCCGTGGTCACGATAGTCGGCACCAAGCTCGCCTCGCGAAAACCGGATAAAAAGCACCCGCTCGGACATGGAAGGATAGAGTATCTCTCGGCGATGATAGTCGCCGCGATAGTTCTTTACGCCGGCGTGACCTCGCTCGTTGAGTCGATTAAAAAGATAATAAGCCCGGAGGTCCCGGACTATTCTCCGCTGTCCCTGATAATAATCGCAGTCGCCGTGGCGGCGAAGCTCGTGCTCGGAATGTACGTCAGAAAAATGGGGAACAAAGTCAATTCCGGTTCGCTGATTGCGTCGGGTACTGACGCGCTGTACGACGCCATCCTCTCGGCGTCGGTGCTCGCCTCGGCGCTTGTCTTCGTAATTTTTCACATAAATCTCGAGGCGTACGTCGGCGTTATTATCTCTCTGTTCATTATAAGATCCGGAATCGGTATGCTGACCGAAACGCTCAACGAGCTCCTCGGAAAGCGCGTTGACCGTGAGTTTCTCGCCTCGATACGCGATACCATACTGAAGGATGAAAAAGTCAGGGGGGTTTACGATCTCATACTCCATTCATACGGACCTGACAGATATATCGGTTCGGTTCATGTAGAGATTCCGGACACGATGAACGCCGATGAAATCGACGCGATGGAGCGCAGGATAGCCGAAAACGTTTATCTCGAGCACGGCGTTATTCTCGGCGGGATCGGAATCTATTCAGCTAATACGCAAAACACCGAAATTACGGCCCTGAGAACAGAAGTGCTCAATTACGTCACGTCGTTCGACGGAGTGATCCAGGTGCACGGGTTTTACGCCGACCTTGAAAAAAAGGCGATTAATCTCGACGTTATTCTCGACTATTCTATCTCAGACAGAGACAGAATATACGAAGAGATTGACAAGGGACTAAAAGAAAAGTTCCCGG
>JAGABQ010000099.1:0-2808 GCA_017614495.1 Clostridia bacterium | reverse complement strand
TTGAAAAAGAAGGCGGAAAGATCAGGCGGTAAATCTGAAATGAGAATAACGACAGGCACGGCGCGGGGCGTGAGACTCGACGCGCCGGAAGGGATTCACACCCGCCCGACCTCGGAGCGGGCGAAGCAGGCGATTTTCAACATGCTTCAGTTTTACATAGAGGGAAAGACCGTGCTCGAGCTTTTCGGGGGGACGGGTCAGCTCTCGCTCGAGGCCCTGTCAAGGGGCGCCGAGCGCGCCGTTATATGCGACAACGACAGGGCGGCCTGCGAGGTTATAAAGAAAAACGCCGCGCGCACGCGCCTGGGCGGCAGACTGACGCTCCTCGAATGCGAATACAGAACGGCGCTTAAAAAGCTCGCGGGGCGGCAGTTTGACGTCATATTCCTCGACCCGCCGTACGGCTCCGACCTCCTGACGACCTCGCTTTTCCGCTTAAACGCGGCGGGGCTTATACGTCCCGGCGGCTTTGTGGTGTGCGAAAGCGGGAGCGACGCCGTCCCCTCCGGCGAGGGGCTGTCGGTATACCGCACCGGGAAATACGGCGTCGCTTACGTAACGATTCTCAGAAAGGACGGCGGTGAAAATGAAAAAAGCGCTGATAACGGGATCGTTTGACCCCATAACGACGGGGCATCTCGACATAATCACCCGCGCGGCGGCGATCTTCGACGCCGTCTTCGTCGTGGCGTTCGAGAACGCCGGGAAAAAATGCATGTTCAGCCCCGAAAAGCGCCTCGCGCTCATGGCAAGGGCCTGCTCGGGGATAAAGAACGTCGTGACGGACTATTACGACGGCTACGTCGTCGATTATATGAAGATCCACGGGATCGACGTCATCGTCCGCGGGATAAGGGACGCCGACGACGCGGTCTACGAGCTCATGATGGCTCACAACAACAGGAGATATTACGAAAAGGCCGAGACGGTCTTTCTCCCCGCGTCGGAGGGGCTTGAGAATATCAGCTCGACGGCCGTCAGGGAGGCGGTCCTGAGGGGCGAGGCAACGCCCTTCTGCCCTTGGCTCTGACTGTAAACTCTGGTTGACAGCGGCGCTCTGATATGCTATAATACCCCAAAGGACAGTTTCTTCAAAGACCGACAAGGAGCCGGATAATATGAAAACGATTTCCGATATGATAAAAGAAAAAGGCGCGCGCCGCGTACTGCTGACGCTCGCCGTGATCGCGGCGCTCGCCGCCCTGCTCGTGTTCTCGTCCTGCGGACGGGGAGGCAACGGCGAGGCGACGGGTACCGAGGGGACGTCTGCCGAGACAAAGGCCGATCCCTACGCTTCGCTGCCGGCGACGCCTGCAGAGATCGACGAGCTCATCGGCTCGATCGGGACGGCGACGGTCGAAAAGACCGCCGACATCGACCGCGCCTTCTACGCATACTGTCAGCTTTCGGAGAGCGACAGGGAAGCGGTGACTAAGCTCGCCGACCTTCAGGCGCTCCGCTCCGACCTGCAGAAACAGTACGTCGTAAAGGAATACGACAACACGAGGGTAAAACACGAAAAGTTCCTGCTTGGGATGTGCGTGGTATACCACACCGACGACGAGACTATGCGCCTGCTCACCGAGGCGGGGATCGACTTCGTATGGCCGGCCACGGTCACCGCGGAGTCGATGGCTCAGTTCGAAAAATACGGCATCGGGGTCATCGCGTCGATGGGACAGGCCGGTCTGCCGGGCTGGCCGGGTCAGGACGCTACCGAAGACGTCGTGCGCATGACGATCAACCCGCTTGCGTTCGTCGATTATCCTGCGCTCTGGGGCTTCGATCTCGGGGACGAGCCGAGCGCGGGAATGTTCGAGCCTCTCGGGATACTCGCGCGCGTATGCCACGAATACCGTCCCGAGCTCATGGTCTACTGCAATCTTTTCCCGAACTACGCCTCCGTGTCCGCACAGCTCGGAATGTACTATAACAACTACATCAACAAATTCGTAAAGAACGTTGACAGCGACGTTATCTGTTTCGATCATTATTACGAGGCGCAAACGCTTTCCGACACCATCGAGCAGATGAGGATCGTATCCGAGGCTGCGGCGAAGGACGGCAGGGATTTCTGGGATATTCTCCAGCTCAATCGTTCGCATGAGGAATACCCCGTGATAACCGCCGATATGATGCGCTATCAGGCGTATCTCTCGATGGCGTACGGCTGCAAATCGGTCATGTGGGCGTGCTGGGAAAACGCCTGGTGGTACGGCAACGTCCTCGACGCTCAGGGCAACGTCACGGAGGTTTACGATCTCGTCAAAGAGGTCGATGCCGAGCTCGAGGCGATAGAGCCGATATATATGCGCTATTCCGGCTCGTCCGCGGCGCTTCTTCTCGGCAATAACGCTACCGTCAGGGACGGGATCGACACCTGGATCGACAAGTCGCTGCAGGCCGAGCTAAGAAATTACACACGTTCCCACGGCTTCAAAAAGCTCAGGAGCGCGACGCTTTCGGAACTCAATGGCTCCGACGACAGCTTTGTCATCGCGGGATATCTCAAAAAGAACGTGGGCGAGGGCGAGGCGTTCCTGTTCGTGAACAGCACCGACAAGCTGTTCATGAGCGAAGACCTCAAGCCCGCGACGGTCACCTTCAAAACGACCGAGCCCGACGCGATCGTCGTTTCGTACGTCAAAGGCGTGCCGACGCGCCTCGAGCCCGTTGACGGGACCTATACCGTCGACGTCGCCGGCGCCGACGCCGTCCTCGTGACGATAGACTGACAAACTCACACCTAAAAAGCGGCGCCCTGCGCCGCTTTTCGCTTGCAAAACCGGCTGTTTTTATATCAAATTG
>JAGABQ010000098.1:0-5663 GCA_017614495.1 Clostridia bacterium | reverse complement strand
ATGGACAGCGCGTCGAGTCAGTTTTTCATCTGTCACGGGGACGCCGCGTGGCTTGACGGTCAGTACGCCGCCTTCGGCAGGGTGATCTCCGGCATGGACGCGGTGGACAGGATCGCCGTCACCGAGACCGACGTGAACGACCGCCCGATCAGGGATCAGGTCATGATAAAGGTCCTCTTCCTTACGGCTGAATAACATGTTAACATTGAAAAAAGCCGGGACGCTGTCCCGGCCTTTTCATATTGCTTTTTATCTCCTCCCGGCGCCGCCGCATTGAGCACGTCATACATAAGCGATGAAACCTTTGAAGTTATAAAAACAGCATAGCATGACATGAACAAACCCCACACCGGCGCGATATGCGCCGGCCTGAGTTTTTCAGACACCCTTTTATTTTCCGAGAAATACGGATTCGTCGAAAGACTGGCCAATGAAAAAACCGAACGTCTTACCCAAGCACCTCGGTCAACAGCGGCTCATCACTAACAAAGTATACCGCAAAACCGTTTTGTTTGAGTTTATCAAACACGCCTGAGATTGTTCCCGCATCGGCACGGACAACACATACGGCCTGTAGATAAGTCAACGCCGCTGCATACCGTTCATCCTTTATGTCGGCTAAAACCTCCACTCCCTCACCGAACAATGCTGAAACTTTTCCATACAGATTTTTAACAGAAATTAAATCCGACGCGCTTATCCATGAAAGATACTTGATCCCGTCGGAATATATTTCGCGGATACCATTTTGGTATTTCGCCGATTCGACTACGGCGTCGCGCGCTTCAAGGACGTCCTGCGGCGGGCGTTGCGCCATGTACGCATCTATTTCCTCCTGGCTCATTCCATCGAACTTATTGTCCGGAATGACCGTATCTCTGTATTTCCAACTGCCGGTCACAAGGTAATCGTACGCCTGCTCCTTCGTGATGCCGGCTTTTTCAGCGGTCAACTCGCAAAGCAGATCGGTCTTTTGTGCGAGAAATTCTTTATGTACTTTCAGAACGCTTTCCGGGATATTTGCGCTTTGCGCCGCAACAAAAACCGTAATCGTGCTTTCTTTATCCAACGAATCGAGACGTTCTTTCGTTATTTTCGTCGCGGATGCAGTTTTGCCGTATATTGAAATGTTGCTCCAGTACTCATCTTTTATGTGCTTTCCTTCTACCTCCTCAGGAACGTCTTTTGATTCTGCCGCCACATCTGATGTCTCTGACCGGGCGCTGTTAGAATCAATACTTGGATTCAATGTAACAGTTGAATCTTCGAGAGGACCAACAGCGGCAGTGTTCATACAGGAAACAAGAGTGGTTGTCATTGCAATGAGCAATACCAAGAATGCAACAATCTTTTTCATCAATTACCTCCATGCTACACCAAATGGTATGTAAGACTCATCGCTCCCATTTGGTATTCTCGTTATTCTTAAAGTGTACGTGGATTGGTTGCTTTTTTGTAAGAGGGTAAAGCAACTACCGTATGCATTACCGACTTGTGTGAAACTTGCCTGTTTTACTGCCGAAAAAGGGAGGCTGTCCCGGCCTTTTCATATTGCTTTTTATCTCCTCCCGGCGCCGCCGCCGCGCGTCCCGCCGCCGCCTCCAAAGCTGCGGCCGGATCCTGACGATCTGCCCGTCCCGAACGACGAACGCCCCGAAGATCCGCCCGAGCGCGATCCGAAGGACGATCCGAACGAAGACCCGGACGACGAGCGTCCCGAAGAACTTCCCGAACGCGATCCGAAGGACGATCCGAACGAAGAGCCGAACGACGATCCCGTCGTGCCCGACCTCGGCGCGGTCGGCCTGTATCCGCCCGACGGACGCGACGAGCCCGAGCCGCCGAAAAATGATCCTGTACGCGCCGCCCCCCTGACTATGTTCCCGACGGTCTTTGCGACGTACGCGCCGCGCGCGACGTTCCCGATGAACGCCGACCAGTCGAAGTCGCTGTCGTTTACCGCCGACGTCTGACGGTTTGTCTCCGCCGAGCGGCCGCTTTCCGTGCGCGGCGAGGTATACGACGGCTTGTAATACACTTTCGTCGGCTCAGTGCGCCCGAAATTATATCCGTTCTCGACGCGCGGCCCGGTCTTCGGCGGTACCGTCGTCTTGCTTGCGACCTGAACGGGTTTGCTCCTTCCGAGAAGGAGAAGTATCACCGCGACCGCGGCTATCACGAAAAACGAAACGACGCAGAAGGTCACGGCGCGCCTGACCGCGCGGAGCAGAGCCGTCGCCCTGCCGCTCCCGCTCTCCTGTACCTCGCCGCCTTCACCGACGGATACCGAATACGCGGCCTCGAAAAACTTCAGCGCGGCTTCGTAGAATCTTCCGACGCCCGCGTCGATATCGCCGCGCGCGAAGTCCGGCTCGAGATACGCGTCGAGCATGAGCTTGAGCTCTCCCGATGTGAGGATCTCCTCTATGCCTCTTCCCTGCACCGCCCAGTAGTCGTCCTCGTCCTTTGAAATGAGGAGCAGAAGGCCGTTTTCCTTATCCCTGTCGCCTATTCCCCAGGCGTTGAAAAGATCGTAGGCGTAGTCCGCTATGTCGGCGTCTCCCGTCGTCCCGACGACGGCGACGACGATCTGCGCCCCCGTCTTTTCGTAAAGCTCGGCGCTCTTTGCCGCGATACCGCTTTTCGTTTCGTCAGATATCGAGCCCGTCTCGTCATAGACGTAGAAACAGTCCGAGGGCTCCGGCAGCACCGCCGCGCGGGCGCAGGAAAACAACGCCGCTGTGAGCAGCGCAAGAACAAGGAGCAGTCCCGCCCCTGATATGTGCTTTCCGGTCCGCGGCGTTGTCTTCATTTCGTATGCCTTCTGATCTTTTCGGGTCAGTCAAACACCGCGGCGGGCTTCCTGTTGCCGAAAAACAGCGATGCCGGAAAGCTCCTTATCGCGGAATTGAACGTCTTTGCCTGATTGTTGTAATAGGTATTCTTCGCCAGCCGCTGGCAGGTCGAGATGAACTCGGTGTGATAGCTGACCAGCGAATTTTTCGCGCTTTCGGTCAGATCGCTGCGCGAGGCGACGCCGTAGACCGCCGCCTCTTCCGAGCGCAGAACGGAATACGCCTGCGAAAGGTCGAACGGCGCGGAGCACGCCCCGGCGAAGGCGTCCCGAGCGCTCCTGAGCGCGCCGCAGTCGACGCCGGCTGCTCCGGCGATGCCGATTATCTGATCGGCGTAACCCACGAGCTTCCCGGTGTCCGTCTGGGGCGAACCGTACTTGAGATGAGTGACCTCGTATTTTGCCGTGACCTTTTTACTTATGCTGTTCACCGAGCGGAGCGTGCCGAGAAAGATCGACAGCGCGATGATAACCACGAGCGCGATTATCGCCACGGGAACGTTGTATTTCAAGGTCTTTTTCATTTTTAAGCTTTGACTTCCTTAATCTCGAGGAGCTTGTTCTTGATCTCGTTTTCGATCCTTCCGAGCTCGGCCTCGGCGGCGAGACGCTTCTGCTTGCCCTCGGTCTGTATCTGCTGGACCTCGTTGAGGGTGTCGATGAGCTCCTTGTTGGTCTCGGTGAGGGTCTCGATGTCTATCACGCCGCGCTCGCTCTCCTTGGCGATCTCAACGGTGCTCTGATGGAGCATCTTGGCGTTCTTTTTGAGCAGCTCGTTCGTCATGTTGGTGACCGCCTGCTCGGCCTTGAGGGCCTCCTCGCTGTGAACGAGCCCGAGCGTGATTATCATCTGGCTCTTCCAGAGCGGGATGGTGTTGACTATCGTCGACTGGATCTTCTCGCTCATCTGGGTGTCGTTGTTCTGCACGAGACGGATCTGCGGAGCCATCTGGATGGACACCATGCGGGTGAGCTCGAGGTCGTATATCTTCTTCTCGAATCTGTCGCACATGGCGGCGTAATCGTTCGCCTTCTGCGCGTCCTCGGCAAGGCCGGACTCCTTCGCCCTGTTCGTGAGCTCAACGAGCTTCGTGGCGCGCTCCTGCTCGAGCTTTTCCTTGCCGGCTATGATGTACATCGAAAGCTCCTTGAAGTTCTCGAGGTTCTTTTCATAGAGCTTGTCGAGGACTGCCACGTCCTTGAGGAGAGTGACCTGATGCTTGTCGAGTGACGTCACTATGTCGTTCACCGAGACCTCGCACTTGCTGTATCTCGCCTTGAGGGTGGCGGCTCTCTTTTTCGCCGAGGTGAAGAGCTTTCTGAGGCCCTTGACGTCGGCGTCGTCGTTGAAGCTCTTGAGCTCTCCGACGAGCTTGGCGATCATCTCGCCCGCCTCGCCGAGATCCTGAGTTTTTACTGCGGCGAGGGCGCTGTCCGAGAAATCGGCGATCTTCTGCTGAGAACCCGCGCCGTACTGGAGCATCGTCGTCGTGTCGGTGATGTCGATGGTGTCGGCGAACGCCCTGACCTGTTCAAGCTCGGCGGGCGTGAGATTCGCCTCTGTGAGCGAACGGAGCTCTTTTATCTTCTCTTCGGTCGCGAGAGCGGTTTCGGCGATCTTCTCGGCCTCCGCGGCTACCTTGGTGCCGAACGGATCGAGCGTGAGATTGATTGTGTTTTCCATTGTATTTTTCCTCCGTGTCAGAGATTATTTTTCTTGATCATGGTCTCCATGACCTTGATGTCTGTCGTGATGTCGAGCGCGTCGTCGGCAAACAGCGCGTCGTACTGATGGTCGAAGGTCGCACCGACGGTCCCGAGCGCCGACTCTATCGCCGCCTTGGTCTCGTTGTAGTTCGCGCCCCCGCGCGCCGACCGGAGCAGGAACGAATACTGGTTCGTCAGCTTGACGGTCGTCGGCATGTAATAATTGAGGAACCGTCTGACGTGCTTCACGTCGTCCGGACGGACGAGGATGTCGTCGCGTATTTTTTCAGCCGCAGCGATTATCCTCTGCATCTTCATCGCCGTCTCGTTTTCCGAATATTCGAGCGCGATCTTTTTGTCGGCCTCGAGGGTGGCTATCACACGGTCGAGTTCTTTTACCGCCGCGTCGGCGTCAACGCTGCCGGTCGCGACCGGGACCTCGACTCTCTTGTATTCCTTCGGAAGCAGGCGTTTTGTGAGCCATCCCGCAAAGAACGATATCGCCGCACAGAGAATGAAGTGCCATATCCTGTAAAACGGCAGAAACATGGCGAAAATCACCCATACCGCGGCCGCAACCCAGAAAGGTATCGCCGACTTTACGGGGACCTCCGTATATCTTTTTCCTATCGGCGCCTGCTCCGCGCCCTGCGCGCCGGTGTTCTGCACTTTACTTTCCGCCATAGGCACAATCTCCTCCATGGTAATACCGGTATATTATATCATCAAGCGCCGCCCGTGTCAATATCAAAGGGCGAAATAACGCCCGCGCGGGATACGAAAAGCCCCGCCGTGCGGCGGGGCGAAAATCACAACGTTATTGACCTGATCCTGAAATCGCCGTCGATGTGAACGGCGTTGACCTTTGTCGTTTTGACGTATCCCGTAACCTTAACCGTGGGGTTGCCGTCGAGTCCGTCGCGCTTTATTTCTTCCTCTTCGACGTAGTAGCACTTGCTCGCTTCGCCGTAGCCCCAGTCGACGGAGACCTCGTATATCTCGACCTCCTCAAAGCCCGTCATGTCGGAGGGCTTTTTATATCTGTAATAGGATATCTCGTAGGTGTATTCCGACTCGCCGGTCTTCTTTTCCGCGATCCTGT
>JAGABQ010000097.1:0-6364 GCA_017614495.1 Clostridia bacterium | reverse complement strand
GGTTTTTATGAAAACCAAAAAACCAAAAACCCAAGGGGCAAAAATCCTGTCGCTGCTGCTTGCCGTGACGCTGGCTTTTGTCTCTTTGCCGCAGATAGCGCTGCCGGTATCGAGCGCGGAAGGCGATCTCCCGCGGGCCGTCCTCATCTCTGCGGAATACGAGCCGGGGCGGGGAGAGTATGAGAAACACTTTCTGCTGAACGACGGGAGCTTCATAGCAGTATCATACGCCGACGCCGTACACTATGAGGACTGCGACGGCAAATGGCGCGAAGCGGACAACAGACTTGCTGTTGACGGGAACACTTGAGTCCCTAAGTGTCCATTATTCGGGTACAGGGCATGCCGTTCCTGCAGTAATAAAATGCGGGTTTTACAATGGTAGTGAATATATTGAACATCAAAATAAATAATTTTGGAGTTTGAAATGGAAAAAAACCAAACCAAATCTGCCGTGCGAACTTTGATTCTGATACTCATCGCACTTGTGCTTGTATCAACTGTTTTCTCGGTCCTTGATTACACCATGTCCATGGTTGTAATCGTTTGGAAAACTTTTTGCCTACCGATAATTGTTGTGCTGCTTGCCGATTCATATTATACAAAAATCCTTGATAGGGGAAAGCGGATATTGTTTACGATTTTGACAGTGATAATCTGTCTTGCTACCATACCGTTGAACTCGTTGACACTTTTTTCACTGGGAAATAATCTATGGATCGGAGCGCTGATACGATGCGGATGGATTGCATTCTGGAGCGTGCTATTTATCATCATCAAGGGATTAATAGTTTTTAGAGGCGGTAAAAGCACACGAATTGATTTCCTTATCTCCATCCTTCTTGTTATAACACTCGCATTGAACACAATAATAGCGGTGGTGCTGAAGAAATGGACTTTTATCAGTAGCGAAGGAGTGGATGCTTTGGCGCTGATAATTTCCGGAATGATGATCATGATTTCATCGGCCTTTACGGGGTCTTTTGTTCTTAAAACAGGAAGAAAATGGATAATGTGGTGTTGGTTAATTATGGTGGCTCTTACGGCGTTTTTGGAATTATTTCCGTTTTCTGAAACAGGGTCGCCAAGAATCGATCTATCGTTTTTCCTTATTCTCATAACGGCCATCGTGTTTGAATTTCTACCCTGTCCGGTTGCATACTTTGTTGAAAGAAAAAAAGTCACTGGGAATTACAGCAAATGGTATAAATCAACGCACGGTGCTATCCAATCGGAGTAAATGCGGTTGAGTTTGATCTATTCCGAATCATTCATCGGATTCATAACTGTCACAACGCAGAATAATTCAAAAGGACGGGGCTTTCCCGTCCTTTGATTTTCCCGTTATTCGATTATCCCGCCGGCGAGGACCGTGTCGCCGTCGTAGAGAACCGCCGACTGGCCGGGAGTGATAGCCCTCTGCGACTCGTCGAAAACGACGCGGATACGGCCGTCCTCAAGGGGATATGCCGTCGCGCGCTTTTCTTTCTGGCGGTATCTCGTCCTCGCGGTGCAGGTAAACGGTTCGGTCTGCCGTGGGACGGACACCCAGTTCACGTCCCGGGCGGTCAGGACGTCGGAGAAGAGCAGTTCCTCGTCGCCGACCGTGACGGTGTTGTTTTCCATGTTCTTGGCGCAGACGTAAACGGGACGTCCCATAGCGAGCCGGAGGCCCTTGCGCTGGCCTATCGTGTATCTGACGGCCCCGCGGTGGGTGCCGACCCTGTTCCCGCCTGAGTCGATATAGTCGCCCGGGGGATACTCTTTCCCGGTGTAGGACTCGAGAAATTCACCGTAATCGCCTCCGGGAATGAAACAGATATCCTGGCTGTCCGGCTTGCGGGAGTTTACGAATCCGCGTTCCGCGGCAAGACGGCGCACTTTTTCTTTTGTCAGCGACCCGAGCGGGAACGCCAGGTGAGCGAGCTGTTCCTGCGTCAGCCCGTAGAGGACGTAGCTTTGGTCTTTTGACGGATCGAGCGCTTTTTTCAGCAGATAACGCCCGTCCGCCCCGCGCCCGACCCTCGCGTAGTGCCCTGTGACGAGGCAGTCGAAGCCGTTTTCGAGCGCGTACTCGAGCAGCAGATCGAACTTCATGTGTCTGTTGCACTCGATGCAGGGGTTGGGCGTCAGGCCGGATTCGTAGGCGCGGACAAAATCGTCAATGACGAACTTTTTGAATTCTTCCGTAAAGTCGAGCACACGGTAGGGGATATCCATCGAGAAAGCGACAGTGGCCGCGTCGTCCACGTCTTTCTGCGAGCAGCAGGTGCGGAGGTCCTGTCTGCCGATGTCCGCGTTGCGGAAGAGGAGCATCGTCACGCCCTCGCAGTTGTATCCCGCTTCTTTCATAAGCCAGGCCGCCGTGGTGCTGTCGACCCCGCCGCTCATCGCAATGAGGGCGTTTTTTCTTGTTTCCATCGTTGTTTCCTTATTCAAACGGCAAACGGCGCTCGCCGTTTGCCGTTTATATCTTATTCAGTCCCCCGCGTCGATGTGTTCGAGAATGTCGCTGCCGGTCTTTTTCGGCGGCTTGGAGTCGCCGTGTTTGACGAACAGCATGGTGATGAAGGCGAGCGCTACGAACACCGTCCCGTAAGGGAAGAGGAAGGTCAGACGGACGTCGAGGAGTATTCCCGAGAGCACGGGAGTGACGACCTGAGCCGCCATGCTCGCCGTGTAATAATACCCGGTATAGCGCCCGACGTTGCTGCCCTTGGCGAGCTCAACGACCATTGGGTATGAGTTCACGTTTATTGAAGCCCAGCCGAATCCGGCGAGGATGAACATCGCGTTGATGAGCAGCATCGGCGTTGTTGACCTTATAAAGCAGCTCACGAAGAAGGCGGTCGTCAGCATCACGATGCCGCCGAGAATGACCTTTTTGCGCCCGAGCTTCGACGAGATGATGCCAATCGGGACATAGCTGACTATCGCCGCCGCCTGGGCGATCATGAGTGTGAGGTTATAGTCCTTGTCGAGCACCGCCCCAGCGTAAACCGAGTACTTGCTCGTTATGGCGTTATATCCCATGAACCAGAGGGCGACCGACAGAAGGATGAAGATGAGCGAGCGCTTTTCGGCGGGCGTGAGCTTACGCGCGCCCTCTCCGGGGTTCTCCGGCTCCGGATCGAGTTTTGAGTTGATCTCGTCCGCCTCGGCGGCCCATTTCGGCTCTTTTACCGTGATGACGAACACGGCGAGCGCGACGAGCATTATCCCGGCGCAGATACCGAAGAAGACCTTGTAGTCCATGAGGGCGTTCATCGTGGAGCCGGTCTTGAAGACGAGACCGAGCAGGAGCACGATGATCCCGCCGACGGCTCCCATCAGATTGATGATCGCGTTGGCTTTCGAGCGCAGCGGCTTAGGAGTGACGTCGGGCATGAGTGCGACGGCCGGCGAGCGGAACACGCCCATCGCGACGAGCAGACAGAGCAGAAGGACGATGAAGAATATCAGCGTGGCCGGCGATTCGGAGGTCTGCTGCCACGCGTAGGCGTTGCGGGCAGGCACCACGTAGTCGGTGTAGCCGGCGGAGGCGGTCTTCCCGTCCTCGCCGTACATTTCGATGGCGAGAAATTCCTCGCGCGAGATCAGTTCGGAGAGGTTTTTCCTGGTCCCGCTCGAAAAGACGTCTTTCAGCGCCTCGCCGAAGGACATGCCGTCGGTTTTTTCAACCCCCGGATCGGAGATCACGGGGTCGGAGTCGTATATCAGGGCAAGGGACGATTCGTATTTGTCCGGCGTGACGTCGGCGAGCTTCGTTCTCTGCATCCCGTCGACGACCGAGATGCCTACGAAAAGCACGGCGGCGACGAGCGTCCCGATTACGATAAACGGCGTTCGCTTGCCGCGTTTTGACGCGCTCCTGTCGGAGAGGGCGCCGAAGAACGGCAGAAGGAACAGCGCAAACACGTTGTCGAGCGCCATTATAACGCCGGACCACATCTGCGACATTCCGAACTTGTTTGTGAGGATCAGCGGTATGATATTGTCATACGCCTGCCAGAAAAGGCAGATGAGGAAAAACGCGAATCCGACGAAAAGCGTGCGTTTGTAATTCAGCTTCATGACTGTCTCCTGCCGGTTTTATTTTTTCTGAGCCGAGGCGAAGGTGTCTATTATGAGCTTCGTGTCGGCGAATCTCGCAGATGAATCCGACGCGCCGAAGGCGCCGACGACAAAGCGGGATTTTTCACCTTCCGCGAGCGAAAACGACGCAAGGAGGGAGTTCTGCCCGCTTATCGATCCGGTCTTTATCCCGGTGGCAAGCGGCGAATAATATTCGCTGGATTCGTTGAGGATCTGGTTTTTGTTTGTCCAGGTGGTGCTCTGTCCGCTGTAATAGCGCACCCGCTCGGAGTATATTCCGACGCAGTCTGCGATCGCCGGGCTCTTAAGGGCGTAATCCGCTATCAGAACGAGGTCGTTCGCCGTGGTATAGTGATCCTCTGTCGATATTCCGTATGGCTCCGAAAGGACCGTACCCTGGCAGCCGGCTTTGCGCGTCCACTCGTTGAGTCCCATCATGAACCGGTTGACCGCCTCGTCGGGGCTGAGCTCCGAGCCGCTGTCGAGCGAGATCCTGCGTCCCGCCTCGACGGCGACGACGTAGGCGCAGTCGCATCCCGAAGCGACGATCATCCCTTCGACGAGCATAGACATCTTAAGTTTCTGGCCTTTGTATATGTTTGCCCTGACGGTCCCCGACGGGACGACCGAAAGCGCCTCTTCCGTTATGGTTATCACCTCGTCACGGTCGATCACCGTGAGGGCGTAAAGCGCCGTCCAGACGCAGGTGATCGACGCGGGAAGAAGCGTTTTGTCCGTCCCTTTGCGGAAAACGAACTCACCCGTCTCAAGGTCGTACACGAACAGTGTCGGGCTCGTCAGACGCGAGGATATGCCTTCGCACAGCTTGGCGTAGTCCGGAGGCACGTACACGGGTTCCGCCGTGACTGTCGCCGAGTCCGTTCCGGAATCCGCCGTGTTGTCGGGCGTTTTGGAGTTGTTCCCGACGACCGCGCATTTGGCTATAAGAAGCGTGAGTATAAGCACGCTGAGCGCGAGCGCAACGTACTTCAGGCGCATACTGCCGGAGGGCGCGGAGTTATTATTTTTTTTACTGTTTTCAGTTGCCATTCTTTTGTCCGTATTTCGGTTTCGTTATGCTTTCGATATGCTTTTCCGCGCCGCATCGATAACGCGCAGTATAACGGGGCAGAGCACTACGTTGAGCACGAGCTCAGCGATGAAGTTTATCCCGGCCAGCCCGAGGAACGCGTACGCGACGACGTTCGAATAACCGCTTCCGGTCGCCCACGCGCTGACCGGTTCCATGAAGAAGAGGAAACAGGCTATGAGGAATAATCCGGTGTTGACGATCGGAGCCGCCACGGCCGAGGTGATGACGGCGAGCGTGCGGTTCTTTTTCTCAATAAACCGGAAGATGAGCCCGGCGGCGAGGCCCGCCGCGGCGCCCTTTATAAGCACGGTGAATATGGTGGCGACCGGGTTTATAGTGAGGAACGCCGCCGCGTCGCCGGATATCAGGACGGCGAACCCGAAAACGAGTCCGAGCCACGCCCCGACGGGAGCCCCGCAGAGCGCCGCCCCGACGACGATCGGTACGAGCGTCGCCGAGACCGTGAACATTCCGAACAGTCTGATATTGCTCCCCACAAAGAACTGGAGCACAAATACGATCGCCGTAAAGATAGCCGCGAGGGTTATTTGCAGCGTCAGTTTTTTTCTTTTTTCTTTTTCCATGATTCTCCTTATCGCCGCTTGAAAAACAAGATGCGCCGGCCGTTTATTATGGCACGAGCCGTAAACTTTTTTCCGACATCTGAGCCGCGTCTGCATAATTATCTATCCTATTATATATGCCGGCGGCCTTTTTGTCAACAACGGGCGTTCTTTTTTGGCCGTTTCGCCGATTTTGCGCGTCCTGACGCCGTTTTCGCGCGCCTGTACTTGACATGGCGCGGAAGGGCGGTTATAATATAAATTCGGAAAGGTATATTATGAAAGGGGGATTGCCGCCGTGAAACGTTCGGTTGTTGCCGCCTTGCTCGTATGCGCCGTGATGATTGCTTTTTGCTGTTCATGCGGAACGCAGAAACAGGACGGGTATATGACGAAGGACGACCTGATAAAGCTGGCCGATCTCGGGGTAAAAAACGGAGAACGTTTTGAAAAACTGCTGATGGACGAGACATCGGCGTACTTTTACGGTCTTGCCGCCTCCGCCGTGAGTTCGCTCAGACTTGCTGTCGAGAGGATCCTGTGGCTCAAGGGCGAGGGCGACGATTTCGCTTCGCTTTCCGAGGGAAGCGCCTACACCGACTGGGATGAGATC
>JAGABQ010000096.1:0-4533 GCA_017614495.1 Clostridia bacterium | reverse complement strand
TACTGTCTCGACGACGAGCTCGACGTGCGCTGCCGCCGCGGCGGATATTATCATACGGGCGACACTGCGTGGCGCGACGAGGACGGATATTTCTGGTACGTCGGGCGCGTGGACGACATCATCAAGTCCTCTGGCTACCGCATCGGGCCGTTTGAGATCGAGAGCGTCATAATGGAGCTCCCCTACGTCCTCGAGTGCGGCGTTTCGGCCGCTCCCGACGAGATAAGGGGACAGATAGTCAAGGCGAGCGTCGTGCTCGTGAAGGGCACAAAGCCGACCGAGGCGCTCAAAAAAGAGATCCAGAACTACGTCAAGGAGCATACCGCGCCGTATAAATACCCGCGTCTCGTCGTCTTCCGCGACGAGCTCCCCAAGACCATAAGCGGAAAGATCATAAGAAATCAGCTGTAAACAAAACAGTCGCGAAAAAAGTCTTGACAAAAGACGGAATACGTGGTAGAATATCCAAAAGTTTTTTCAAAGACGTTGACGAAGAGGGCAGCCGCAGAGCAAGCCGACAGAGAGACGGCGGTCGGTGCGAGCCGTCGGTACTGCTGCCGCTGCCGTAGCTTCCGAGTCGGAAAGAAGAAAGCCGGACAGGCAAGTAGAACTTTCCCGTTACGCTGCGTTAATGCGGGGGGATTGACAGATCCCGTGAGAGGCCCTCGCCGAGGGCAATTTGAGTGGTACCGCGTGCGTTTCAAAGGCGCTCGTCTCAAAGTCATTTCTGATTTTTGGACGGGCGCTTTCCCGTTCTGAAAAGGAGCATTCATGGCAGGAATTACAGGACTTGATTTCAAAATCAAAGAGATGGCGGCGAGGATAAAGGAGCTCCGCCTCATCGAGGGGCTGACGGTCTTCGAGATGGCCGCCAAGACCGACGTCTCGCCGGAGGAATATTCTCTCTGCGAGTCCGGCGGGCACGATCTCAACTTCGCGTTCATTTACAGGTGCGCCCTTGCGCTGAACGTTGACGTTACGGATATCATCGAGGGGCACAGCCCGACGCTGAGATCCTTTACCGTGACGCGCAGCGGCGGCGGTCAGGAGATCGCCAACGCCCACGGGATGACCTACTACAATCTCGCGTATTCGTTCCAGAACAGGATCGCCGAGCCGCTCTACGTGCGGTCGGGCTTCGACGAGTCCCTCCAGCACAGGGATATAGAGCTGACGACGCACGAGGGGCAGGAGCTCGACCTCGTGATCTCGGGCAGTCTGAAGGTCCAGGTCGGCGAGCACAGCACGGTGCTCGGCCCCGGCGACTCGATATATTTCGACAGCTCAACGCCTCACGGAATGATTGCCGTGAACGGCACGGACTGCGAGTTCTACGCGATCGTACTGAACCCTACGGGCTCCCCCATCCCGGAGCTTCAGCAGGGCAAGGAGGCCGAGACGCCCGTCCGCGAGAGGCGGGAGAAGGACGCCGAGCCGAGGATATACGATAACTTCGTCGACGTGACGGAGAACGAGAACGGCACGCCGACCGGGATAAAGTTCAAGAACACGGAGGGCTTCAACTTCGCCTTCGACGTCGTCGACGGCCTTGCCGACAAAAAGCCGGACAAGCTCGCGATGCTCTACGTCGGCAAGGACAAGAGTGAGCGCCGCTTCACCTTCAGGGACATGAAGCGCGCCTCCAACCAGTGCGCGAACTATTTCAAGGCGCTCGGGGTCAAAAAGGGAGACAAGGTCCTCCTCATACTCAAAAGACATTATCAGTTCTGGTTCGCTATCCTCGGGCTCAACAAGCTCGGCGCGATAGCGATACCGGCGACGAACCAGCTCAAGGCGCACGACCTCGAATACCGCTTCAACGCGGCGTCGGTCACGACCGTGGTGTGCACAGCCGACGACGGCGTCCCCGACGCTGTCGACGAGGCCTGCGCGAGCTCGCCGACCGTCGTGAACAAGCTCATAGTCAACGGCAGGCGCGAGGGCTGGCACGATTTCAACGAGGAATATCAGCTCTATTCGACCCATTTCAGACGCACGGCGGAGTCGCCCTGCGGCGACGATCCGATGCTGATGTTCTTCACGTCGGGCACGTCGGGATATCCGAAGATAGCAGAGCACAATCACAAATATCCTCTCGGCCATTTCCATACGGCCAGATACTGGCACTGCGTGGAGCCGGACGGACTTCATTTCACGATATCCGACACCGGCTGGGCAAAGGCGATGTGGGGCAAGCTGTACGGCCAGTGGCTCTGCGAGGCGGCGACCTTCGTTTACGATTTCGACAGGTTCTCGGCGCCCGACATAATGCCGATGTTCGCGAAATACAAGATCACGACATTCTGCGCGCCGCCGACCATGCTCCGCATGATGATAAAGGAAGACCTCTCGAGATATGATTTCTCGTCCGTCAGACACATGACGACGGCGGGCGAGGCGCTCAACCCCGAGGTTTACAGGCGGTTCGAGCAGCTGACCGGCCTCCAGATACACGAGGGCTTCGGTCAATCCGAAAGCACGATGATAATCGGCAACCTCGCGGGCGCGAGGCACAAGGTCGGTTCGATGGGAAAGCCGGCGCCGATATACGACGTCGAGCTCGTCTCGCAGGACGGCAAACCGGTCCCGGCGGGCGAGGTCGGCGAGATCGTCATCAATATTAAGAACGGGCTCCCCTGCGGCCTTGCGACGGAATACTACGGTGACCCCGAAAAGACCGCCGAGGTATGGCGGGACGGGTATTACCATACGGGGGACACCGCATGGCAGGATGAGGACGGCTTTTTCTGGTACGTCGGGCGCGTGGACGACATCATCAAGTCCTCGGGCTACCGCATCGGGCCGTTCGAGATAGAAAGCGTCATAATGGAACTCCCTTACGTGCTCGAGTGCGGCGTTTCGGCCGCTCCCGACGAGGTGAGGGGGCAGATCGTCAAGGCGAGCGTCGTGCTCGTAAAGGGCACCGAGCCGACCGAGGCGCTCAAGAAAGAGATCCAGGAATACGTCAAAAAACACACCGCGCCGTACAAATATCCTCGTCTCGTCGTCTTCCGCGACGAGCTGCCGAAGACAGTCAGCGGGAAAATAAAACGCCACGAGCTCTGAGAAAGGAAATGATAAAATGGAATTCAAGTATACGTTCGTAAAAAACGAAAATCCCAAAGCAAAGCCGCAGGACGAGAGCAAGCTCGGCTTCGGCAGGATCTTCACGGATCACATGTTCATGATGGACTATTCGCCGGACAAGGGCTGGCACGATATGCGCGTCATCCCGTACGGTCCGATACCCGTCACCCCGGCGTCCACGGTCTTCCACTACGGAGCCGAGATCTTCGAGGGCATGAAGGCGTACCGCACGGCTGACGGCACGATTCAGACCTTCCGCCCGATGGACAACCTCAGGCGTATGAACGACAGCGCAGAGCGTCTCTGCCTGCCGCAGATAGACGGCGATCTCTTCATGAATATTCTTGACGAGCTTATAAAGATCGACGCCGACTGGGTCCCGCACAGCGAGGGCACGTCGCTCTATATCAGGCCGTTCACATACGGCAACGACCCGCACCTCGGCGTCCACGCCGTCCACAACGCCACGTTCTGCGTGATCCTCTCCCCCGTCGGCGCGTATTACGCCGAGGGGATAAACCCCGTTAAGATCGCGATAGAGTCCGAGGACGTCCGCGCCGTGCGCGGCGGCACCGGCTACGCAAAGTGCGGCGGGAACTACGCGGCGAGCCTGAGAGCCGGCGAAAAGGCCGAAAAGAAGGGCTTTACCCAGGTACTCTGGCTCGACGGCGTCGAGAGAAAGTATATTGAAGAGGTCGGCTCGATGAACGTCATGTTCAAGATAGACGGCGAGATCGTCACGCCGGCGCTCACCGGCTCGGTCCTCCCGGGCATAACCCGCCGCTCCTGCTGCGAGCTTCTCCGCGAAAAGGGATACAAGGTCTCGGAGCGGCTCATCTCTGTCGACGAGCTCTTCGACGCCGCGAAGACCGGCCGTCTCGAGGAGGCGTGGGGCACCGGCACGGCGGCCGTCGTGTCGCCTATCGGCTGGCTCAATTACAGGGACAGCGAATACACCGTCAACGGCGGCGGTATCGGCGAGGTCACCCAGTGGCTGTACGACACGCTGACGGGCATCCAGTGGGGCAGGATACCGGACACCCACGGCTGGATCCACAAGGTATGCTGACCCTCCCCGGGCCTAAAAGGATAACTCTTTTCTGCGGTCACTACGGCTCCGGCAAGACGAACATAGCGCTGAATTACGCGTTTTACCTCAAAAACGCGGGATACGACGTCGTCGTTGCCGACCTTGACATTGTCAATCCGTATTTCCGCACAAAGGACAGCGAAAATGAACTCAGGGAAGCCGGCATCGGGGTTATATCCCAGCAGTTCGCCAACAGCAACGTCGATCTCCCGGCTCTCCCGTCCGAGATATATTCGATAGTACAGAACAGGAGCCGGCACGCGGTGATCGACGTCGGCGGCGACGACAGGGGCGCCTACGCGCTCGGACGGCTCGTCCCGGACATAATCGCCGAGGACGATTACGTCATGCTCGAC
>JAGABQ010000095.1:0-5026 GCA_017614495.1 Clostridia bacterium | reverse complement strand
GCAATTTCGGTGATGGGCTGCATTTTGCACTGCTGTGCAATTTCAATGTCGGTCAGATACGCCATGGGAAACCCTCCTGCATTTTATATGTTTTTATTATTTGAAATACTCAACAGCCGCCTCAAACATGCGGATGTTATAATTGCCGGGAACATTCTTATAAAGGCCGGCGCCGACGCGCTCGCTGTGCCCCATTTTGCCGAAGACGCGGCCGTCCGGCGAGGTGATTCCCTCGACCGCCATTGCCGAGCCGTTCGGGTTGAAGGCGACGTCCATGCTCGCCATGCCGTCGAGATCCACGTACTGCGTCGCTATCTGTCCGTTTTCGGCGAGCTGTTTCAGGAGCTTGCCGTCCGCGACGAAGCGCCCCTCGCCGTGAGAGATCGGAACGCTTATGACGTCCCCCACGTTCACGAGCGAGAGCCACGGGGAGAGATCGGAGGCGACGCGGGTGCGCACTATCCTCGACTGGTGCCTGCCTATGACGTTATACGTCAGCGTCGGGGAGCTGCCGTCGGCGTCGGTTATGCGTCCATAGGGGACGAGGCCGAGCTTGATGAGCGCCTGGAAGCCGTTGCATATCCCGCACATGAGCCCGCCCCTGCCGTCGAGCAGGTCCGTCACCGCGTCCCTTATCACGCCGGAGCGGAAGAACGAGGTTATGAACTTGCCGGAGCCGTCCGGCTCGTCGCCGCCGGAGAATCCGCCGGGGATGAAGATCGCCTGAGAGTTCGCTATCTTCCCGGCAAAGTCCTCCGCCGAGCGCCTGACGTCCTCCGGAGTGAGGTTCCTCACGACGAAGATCTCGGGGACTCCGCCCGCCGAGGCGACCGCCCTCGCGCTGTCGTATTCGCAGTTTGTGCCCGGGAAGACGGGGATGAGGAATCTCGGCGACGCGCATTTTACCGCCGGCGCGGACTTCCTTCCCGTTTTCACGCCGAGCGTGACGGCCTCGCCGGCCGCCTCCGCCTTTACGGGATACACACTCTCGAGCTTGCCCTCGTACGCGCCGAGGAGCTCGGAGACGGACACCGTTTCGCCGCCGAGGGACAGGCGTTTTTCATCCGTCGTATAACCGACGATCCGCTCGCCCTCGCGCGCCTCGGTCACCTCGATAAGGAAGGCGCCGTATATCCTGCCGAAGAGGTCGCGGACGCTGAGATCCGGCGAAAAATCGAATCCCAGCCCGTTGCCGAAGCAGGATTTCATGACAGACGCGGCGATACCGCCCGAAACGGACGTTGAACACGACACGCCGCGCCCCGAGGCGAGTATCTCCGAGACGATCCGGAAGACCTCCCTCTGGGAGGCCGCCTCGGGTATTATCCCGTCGCGGAGCGACGGCTTTACGAGTATCACGGGATGTCCCGCCGCCCTGAACTCCGGGCTGACGGCGTCGGACGTTTTGCCCGTAGTCACGGCGAAGGAAACGAGCGTCGGCGGGACGTCGAGGTCCTCGAAGGACCCGCTCATCGAGTCCTTTCCGCCTATCGCGCCGGTCTCGAAATCGAGCTGCGCCTCGAGCGCTCCGAGCAGCGCGGAAAAGGGCTTGCCCCACCTGCGCGCGTCCCTGCCGGGTTTTTCAAAATACTCCTGAAAGGTCAGATACGCCCCCTCGGCCTTTGCGCCCGAGGCGACGAGCTTGGAGAGCGACTCCGTAACGGCGAGATAGGCGCCGTGATACGGGCTTTCCTCGGAAATCACGGGGTCGTAGCCGTAAGCCATGAAAGAACAGCAGTCGGTCTCGCCCTTTTCGAGGGGTATCTTCTGCACCATCGCCTGGGCGGGGGTGAGCTGATATTTCCCGCCGAAGGGCATGAGCACCGAGCCCGCCCCGATGGTGCCGTCAAACCGCTCGCCGAGGCCGCGGCGCGAGCACACCGGGAGGTCCCCCGCTACCGACAGCATACCGCGGCGGAAGCCGTCGGGCAGGTCTTTTTCCTTTATCGCCGGCTCGGCGGCCGACACGTCCATGCGCTTTTTCGCGCCGTTTGAGTTGAGGAACCCGCGGCCGATATCGACGACGGTCTTTCCCCGCCAGCGCATTACGAGCCTCCCGGTGTCCGTCACGCGGGCGACCGGCGTTGCCTTGAGGTTCTCGGCGTTTGCGAGGGCTATGAACTTTTCGGCGTCGGATGCCGATACGACCACGGCCATCCTCTCCTGGGACTCCGAGATCGCGAGCTCCGTGCCGTCGAGGCCGTCGTATTTCTTGGGAACGGCGTCGAGATCGATGTCCAGCCCGTCGGCGAGCTCGCCGATCGCGACCGACACGCCGCCCGCGCCGAAATCGTTGCAGCGCTTTATGAGCCGCGTCGCCTCGCCGTTTCTGAAAAGTCTCTGGAGCTTGCGCTCCTCCGGGGCGTTGCCCTTCTGCACCTCGGCGCCGCAGGTCTCGACGGAATGGGCGTCGTGCGCCTTTGACGAGCCGGTCGCGCCGCCTATGCCGTCGCGTCCCGTGTCCCCTCCGAGGAGGATGACGGAATCGCCGGGCGCGGGTCTTTCACGCCTGACGTTTTCGCTCGGGGCGGCGGCTATGACCGCGCCGATCTCCATGTGCTTCGCGGCGTAGCCGGGGTGGTATATCTCGTCGACGATGCCCGTCGCGAGTCCTATCTGGTTGCCGTATGACGAATATCCCGCGGCGGCGGTCGTCACGAGCTTCCTCTGCGGGAGCTTGCCGGGGAGCGTCTCGCTCACCGGGACAGTCGGGTCGGACGCGCCGGTCACCCTCATGGCGCCGTAAACGTACGCCCTGCCCGAGAGCGGGTCTCTTATCGCCCCGCCTATGCAGGTCGCGGCGCCGCCGAAGGGCTCTATCTCCGTCGGGTGGTTGTGAGTTTCGTTTTTGAAGAGCAGCAGCCAGGGCTTATCCTTGCCGTCCTCCGTCACGTCGATCTTCACCGTGCAGGCGTTTATCTCCTCGGATTCGTCGAGGCGGGGGAGTTTGCCGCTCTTTTTGAGATATTTTACGCCGACCGTCGCTATGTCCATGAGCGTGACCGGCTTTCTGTCCCCCGCGAGCTCCCTCGTCGAGAGGTAGCGCCGGTAGGCGTCCGCCACGCGTCCGTCGCGCGGGGGCTCTGGTGTGAGCTCGGTGAGGAATGTCGTGTGACGGCAGTGATCAGACCAGTAGGTATCGATCATCTTTATCTCGGTCACGGTGGGGTCGCGCCCCTCGTCCCTGAAATAATCGCGGCAGAAGGCGAGGTCGTCGGCGTCCATCGCGAGGCCGTTCTTTTTGATAAATTCGCCGAGCGCCGGGCCCTCGAGCCGCCTGAATCCCTCAAAAACCGGCACGTCGGGCGGCACAGGATAGGGCGTCATGAGCGTCTCCGGCAGGGCGAGGGACGCCTCCCTCGCCTCGACCGGGTTAATCACGTACTTTTTGACGGCCTGAACGTCACTCTCCGAGAGCCCGCCGTAAAGGACGTAGAGCTTTGCCGACCTGACGGCCGGGCGGGCGCCCATCGAGATCAGCTGAATGCACTGCGCCGCCGAGTCTGCCCTCTGGTCAAACTGGCCGGGCAGGTATTCGACGGCGAAGACCATGCCGTCGCCCGTGTCGGGTTCGCTGCTGACGATATCGACCTGCGGCTCGGAGAACACCGCGCCGACCGCGCGGGCGAAAAGCTCCTCCGCGACGTCCTCGACGTCATAGCGGTTGATTATCCTGAGATCCGAAAGCCCTTTTATTCCGAGAACGTCGCGGAGATCGGAAAGCAGCGCCTTCGCCTCCGTCGCGTACTCTTTCTTTTTTTCTACGTAAATGCGGTATACCATGTTTTATCTCATCAGTCCCGTCCGAGGGCTTCGAGCGCCCTCTTTCCGACGTCGCGGCGGAAGAACGAGTTTTTGAATTTTATCCTGCCGACCGAGCGGTAGGCGCCCTCGAGCGCCGAGCGGAGATCGGGCGCCACGCAGGTCACGCCGAGCACCCTGCCGCCCGAGGTCACGAGCCTGCCGTCCGACAGGGCGGCTCCGGCGACGAAAACGTCGCATCCGATATCCCCGGGTATGTCTATCTCAAAGCCCTTTTGATATCCCAGCGGATAGCCCTCCGACGCCATGACGACGCAGGCGGCGGAATCGCGGGAAAACTCGACGTCAATCTCGCTCAGCCGCCCGTCCCTGACCGCTCTCATGATATCGAGCAGATCGGTTTTCAGGAGCGGCAGGACGACCTGAGTCTCCGGGTCGCCGAAGCGGCAGTTGTACTCTATGACCTTCGGCCCGGCGGAGGGTATCATCAGCCCGAAATAGAGGCACCCGCGGAAGGTCCTTCCCTCTTCCCTGAGGCCGCGCACCGTCGGGAGGAATATCTCCCTCATGCAGCGCTCTGCGATCTCCGGGGTGTAGAACGGATTGGGGGCTATCGTCCCCATACCGCCGGTGTTCGGTCCGAGGTCCCCGTCGTAAGCCCGCTTGTGGTCCATTGACGATACCATGGGGACGACGGTCTCCCCGTCGGTGAAGGCGAGGACCGAGACCTCCGGCCCCGTAAGAAACTCCTCGAAAACGACCGTTTCGCCGCTCTTTCCGAACTTGCCGTCGACCATCGCCTCGCGGACGGCGGTCACGGCGCTCTCTCTGTCAAACGCAACGGTGACGCCCTTTCCGAGGGCGAGCCCGTCGGCCTTTACGACGGCGGGCAGACTTACCGAATCCGCGTAGCTCAGAGCGGCGTCGGGGTCGCTGAATATCATGCACTCAGCCGTCGGGATGCCGCGGCGCTTCATGAATTCCTTGGCGAAAGCCTTGCTGCCCTCTATCACGGCGGCGTTCTTTCTCGGGCCGAAGCAGGGTACGCCGGCCTCCTCGAGCATATCGACAAGCCCCATGACGAGGGGATCGTCCGGCGTCACTACGGCAAAGTCTATCCCCTTTTCCGCGGCGAAGGAAACGATGCCGGAAAGGTCGGTCGCCTTTATCGGGACGCAGACGGCGTCCGCCGCTATCCCTCCGTTGCCCGGGAGGGCGTAGACCGTCCCGACGTCCGGGTTTTCTTTTATCTTCTTTATGACGG
>JAGABQ010000094.1:0-3086 GCA_017614495.1 Clostridia bacterium | reverse complement strand
CTCGGATCCCGCCGCCCTCAGTCTCCCGATACATTCCTTCAGGACGTCGGGGCCGTTGGCCGTGAGCTGCTGTCTCGCGACTGAATATGAAACGAGCCGCGACATCTCGTCGGGGGTGAGGTCGCCGCCTATCAGCCCGATGTCGAAGTCCGATCCGTATTTAACCATTTCGCGGAAGATCCTGCGGTTGAAATCAGTCACAAAATCTTCCGGCCTGAGCTTGAGTTCCCCGGAGGTCACCGCCGGGATGTTTTCGGGATATATCGTGAGTATCCCGAGTATGGCCTCCTCCGCGGTCGCCGCCGCGAGATTGCCGATCCTCTGCGGATTTATCCTGTCGCGGAAAGAGACCGTCTGTCTTACTGCGTTTTCGTTGATCCGCTTTTTAGCGTCCTTTACCCTTTGTTTAGCCAGGTGTTCAATGTCGTTTCGTACCCCAATCAGTTCGACGTTCAAACGGTCGGCAACCTGCCTCGAATATACGTCCCTTTCATAAGCCCCCGGGAGTTCCGATATGAACGTGCAGAGTTCTCTCAAAGCCGAAATCCGCCCGTCCGGGGTAGAAATATCGTATTTCGACGTTATCGATGAGTATACGAAATCGAATCTTGACGCCGAATTGTTTTTTATAAGATCGCCGAAGGCCGCCGCGCCGAATTTTTTAATATATTCGTCGGGGTCCTTCGCGTCCCTGACCTTTATAAGGCTCGCCTCGAGCCCGACGTTGCCGAGCAGAGTGAAGGCCTTTTCGGCGGCTCTCTGACCCGCCTCGTCGGCGTCGTACGAGATCAGCACGCGCTTGGTATAGCGTTTCATGAGCCTCGCCTGGTCCTCCGTCATGGCGGTGCCGCAGGTGGCGACGGCGTTTTCAAAGCCCGCGCCGTGGAGCGACACGACGTCCATATACCCCTCGCAGAGGATCATCTCCTCGGCGCAGTGCAGACGGGCGAAGTTGAGGGCGAAGAGGTGTCTGCTCTTGCTGAACACCGGCGTGTCCGAGGTGTTCATATACTTTGGCGTCCCGTCGCCGATTATCCTGCCTCCGAAGGCGATGACGTTCCCCGCCCTGTCGATTATCGGGAACATCAGTCTGTTCCTGAACATATCAAAGCTTCCGCGGTCGTTTTTCGACGACAGAAACGCCTTGACGAGCTCGGCGTCGCTGTAGCCCTTCGCCTTCATCGCGTTTGTCAGTGCGTGCCAGTCCGGAGGGGCGTAGCCGATTCCGAAATGCGTGATGAGCGCCGGGGAGAGCCCCCTCCCGGCGGCGTACTGCTTCGCGGCCGGCGATTTTCTCAGCTCGGCGGCGAAGAACCTCGCCGCGTCCCGGTTTAGAGCGAAAAGCCGCTCGCGCGGGATGTAGCCCGGCGTGTCTCTTTCGCCGTCGGGTATATCGACTCCGCATTTTGACGCGAGATGCCTGACGGCGTCGGCATATTCGAGATTTTCTATCCTCATGATGAAGGATATGACGTCGCCGGCGGCTCCGCACCCGAAACAGTAGAACGACGACGTGCCGGTAAACACCGTGAACGACGGCGTCTTTTCGCTGTGGAACGGGCAGAGCCCCGTCATGTTCCGGCCGGCGCGTTTAAGATCGACGTATTCCGAGACTATCCGCACGATGTCGGAGCGGAACTTTATCTCTTCGATTACGTTCTCGGGAATAAGCGCCATCTCATCCCCTCCACGAGTCCGGCACGAACAGCCGCCTGAACGTGTTGACCGCGTATCTGTCGGTCATGCACGCGATATAGTCGCATACCGTCCGGCCGACGCCGTCCCGGTCGAGGCGCGAGGTATATTCGACGGGCATAGCGTCGGGATTTTTCTCGAAATACCCGTAAAGCTGTTCGAGCATGCCCTCGGCCTTGCTCTCCTCCGCCTTTGCGGCGGAATTGATATATACGCGGTCAAACAGGAAATCGTACAGACAGCGGGTCATCTCCCTCGTTTTGTCGTCCATGATTATCCTGTCCTTGCCCTCGCTGTTTTCGACTATAGAGCGCACCATCGTTTCAATGCGCCTGCCGTGGGTCCGGCCGAGATACTGCGTCGCCTCGCGCGGGAGATCGTCGAACGAGATTATCCCGGCGCGGATGGCATCGTCTATATCGTGATTTATGAAAGCAATATGATCCGCCTCGCGCAGAACGTCGCCCTCGAGGGTGGACGCCCCTCCGAGCGTGTGGTGTCTTATCGCGTCGCGGACCTCCCAGGTCAGGTTGAGGTCCTCGAGTATCTCGACTACCCTTATGCTCTGCTCATAATGCGCGAAGCCGGGATCGTAGCACCTGCGGAGGACGCGCTCGCCGGCGTGTCCGAAGGGAGTGTGTCCGAGATCGTGCCCGAGGGCGGACGCCTCGATGAGATCCTCGTTGAGTCTCAGGGCACGGGCGATGGTCCTCGCGATCTGGCACACCTCGAGGGTGTGCGTGAGTCTCGTGCGGTAATGATCGTGTTCCGGCGAGAGGAAGACCTGCGTCTTGTGCATGAGCCGGCGGAAGGACTTGCAGTGTATTATCCTGTCCCGGTCGCGCTGGAACTCCCCGCGCGTATCGTCCGGCGAGACGGGCTTGTCGCGTCCCTTTGTGTCAGCCGAAAAAAACGCGAAGGGGGAAAGATATTCTTTTTCGTACGCGTTGATTCTGTCCTTGACGTTCATCGTGTCCCTCCTTTTCGATACTATAATATACGCAAAAAACGCCCGAATTCCTCTTTTTACCGAAAAAAAGTCCTCCGCGCGGGGGAGCCGTCCCCAGAGATACGGCCCGTTCTTTTTTCATCCGGTATGCCTCTTTCAGTTTGTCTTTATCGATCGGCCCCGGTCGGGCCGCGGACGTTACAATTGTACCACGCCGGGGGGCGGAATCTTAAACCAGAACGCCGTTTTGCCTCCGAGACGGAGGGCGGGACTTTTTTAGATCCGACTGTGCGAAAAGCCGCCGGAGATCCGGCGGCTTTTGATATGTTTTTTTGCTTTAATCCACGGTCAGAGGCAGATGAACACGACGCTCACGGCGCCGATTATGAGGCCTATCAGCTCGTTCCTCGTCAGCTTTTCCCTGTAAAGCAGGACGGCGGCG
>JAGABQ010000093.1:0-4905 GCA_017614495.1 Clostridia bacterium | reverse complement strand
TCAAATCCCTTGTTCATCATAGTAGCCGAGTCTATCGTGATTCTCCTGCCCATTCTCCACGTCGGATGAGAAAGAGCCGACTCGGGAGTGACGAAAGCGGTCTCTTCCCTCGTTTTTCCGAAGAACGGGCCGCCGGACGCGGTGATGATCAGTCTGTCTAGATATTTCTCACGGCCGTCAACGCATTGAAATATGGCGGAATGCTCGGAATCGACGGGTATTATTTCAACGTCGCGGCGCTTTGCCTCTTTCATCACGAGCTCTCCGCAGGTTACGAGAGATTCTTTGTTTGCGAGCGCAATGCGGCGCTTGCCCGAACGTATGACCGAAAGCGTCGGGACAAGACCGGCTACTCCTGAAATTGCGTTAACAACAGTATCGGCAGACGACAGCGACGCGATTTCGCGGGCTGCCCTCTCGCCGTATATTACCTTCGTGCCCGTATCGGAAACATACACAGAGAGTTCTCTTCCCCTTTTTTCATCGGCAACGCCGCAGAACGAAGGCCGGAATTCGCGTATCTGTTTTTCGAGAATATCCGTGTTGCCTCCGGCGGAAAGAGCGTCGACCCTGATATTCAGTTTTCTGCATATATCAAGCGTCTGAACGCCTATCGACCCCGTAGAGCCGAGCACCGCAACGCTTTCTGTCATACGCCGCCTCCCTGTACGAACAAACCGATTACGGGAACGTACGCGTTTACGGTTTCAAAAAGAAACAGAAATGACGAAACCATTATTACGCTGTCAAAGCGATCCAGCACTCCCCCGTGTCCCGGAAAGAGCTTCCCGTAATCCTTTATCCCGTATTTTCTTTTGACAAGTGACATTATGAGATCTCCGCACTGCGAGAGCGCGCTCGCGAAAAGCGATACGACGATCACCGGTATGACGTTAGGATAAATCCCGGAAAATGCGTAATAAATGAAAAACGATCCGACAGTTATTCCCGTCGAACAAAGTGTTCCGCCTATCGCCCCTTCGACGGTCTTTTTCGGAGAAACGTCGGGAATGAGTTTGTGCTTTCCCAATGCGAGACCGCAGAAATAAGCGAAAGTGTCCGTCATCCATGATATTATGAACGGGAGCAATACGAGGAACACGCCGTTGTCAAACTGCCTCAGAAAGACGAGCGATGTGAAACCGAATGACGAATATGCCGTCACTGCGTACACTGTGCATGCCGATGAAACGTCTGCTTCGCCGTGCGAAAACAGCGATATCATTATGTCGGCGGCGAACATCAGGGCGTAAATCAGGAAAATCAGAACAAAATCGAAGCCGAAATATGCGGCGAACGGCGCGGATGCGGAAATGAGAACGTTCACTATAAGGAGCGATATCCTTCCGTTAAGTCCCAGGCACCGAAGAATCTCGAACGACGCTATGCACGAAAGAAACGCGCAGAGCGCGGGCAAAGCGGGCGTGCCCGAAAAGATAAGCACGGGAAGAAGGACAACCGTCATAACGGCCGCGGTAATTATTCTTTTAAGCATTTTTCATTCCTCCCCAAGTCCGCCGAAGCGCCTTTTTCTCCTGCCGTATTCCGCAATAAATTCATTGACCGTTTTTTCGCTGACGTCCGGCCAGAGTATATCTGAGAATATAAGCTCGGAGTACGCGCACTCCCAGAGCAGAAAATTCGACAGTCTCTTTTCGCACCCGGTACGCACTATCAGGTCGGGGTCGGGTGAACCGGATGTGTACAGCTCGGAAGAAATGTCGTCTTCGGTTACAGACGTGTACCCTCTGGAAATAAGACTGTTGACAGCGTGAACTATATCGTCACGCCCGCCGTAATTGAGGGCAACGTTCAGTCTTCTCGAGTATGACGACGTGTTCTTCTCAAGGTCATCCATACGCGCGACAAGATCTTTCGGGAACGGGTTCTTTGAGCCGAGAAACCTCATTGAAATATCTCTTTTGTGGCATGTGTTCTCGGCATACCCGATATAGTCTCCGAGAAGTTTTATTATCGCGTTGATTTCATCCTGAGGTCTTTTCCAGTTTTCAGTCGAAAAAGCGTATACCGTGACCGTCTTTATACCGATGTCTCCGCAGTATTCGACGATTTTTTTGAAAACCGAAGCTCCGGCGGCGTGTCCGAACGATCGCGGCATTCCGCGCTTTTTTGCCCATCTGCCGTTGCCGTCCATGATGAAAGCAATGTGCCTGATATTGAAAATATCCGGTTTGTTATCAGCTGTACTCATATCAAGATAACGGGACGGCGACGCCGTCCCGCTGGAATCAGATGGACATTATATCCTTTTGCTTTTTCTCGGTGACCTCGTCGACCTTTTTGATATACTTGTCGGTGAGGGTCTGTATGTCTTTTTCGGCGACCTTCTCGTCGTCCTCGGTGAGCTCGGATTTTTTCTGCATCGCCTTTGCCTTTTCGACGGCGTCGCGTCTTATGTTCCTGATGGCTACCTTTACGCCCTCGCCCATTTTCGAGACCTGTTTCGAAAGCTCCTTACGGCGCTCCTCGGTAAGCATCGGGAAGGCCAGCCTTATGACTTTGCCGTCGTTCTGAGGCGTTATGCCGAGATCGGAAGCCAGTATCGCCCTTTCGATGGATTTGAGCGTAGATGCGTCCCACGGCTGAATAGCCAGAGTGCGCGCGTCGGGCGTCGTGATCTGCGCAAGCGTGTTGATGGGAGCGGGGGAGCCGTAATACTCCACCGTAATCTTGTCAAGAACGGCGGCGCTTGCCCTGCCCACACGTACCGTACCGAGCTCGCTTTCATACGAAGCGATGCTCTTTTTCATTTTTTCCTCGAACTCTGATGTGTTGAATTTCATTCTCGTATCCTTTCTCCCGTTTTATTTCAGTTGATTATTGTTCCGATGCTTTCCCCGCGGACCGCGCGAATCAGATTTTCCGGATCGTTTATCCCGAAAATGTGCAGCAGCATTTTGTTTTCCCTGCCGAAGGACGCCGCCGTGGAATCTATTACCTTGAGATCCTTTTCGAGGATATCCGAATACGTCAGAGAATCGAGTTTCACGGCGTTCGGGTCCTTTTTCGGGTCGGCTGTATAGACACCGTCGATGTTTTTTGCCATGAGGACCGCGTCGGCGCATATTTCAGCCGCGCGCAGCATCGCCGCCGTGTCTGTCGAGAAGAACGGACAGCCCGTTCCGCAGCCGAATACGACTATCTTCCCTTTTTCAAGGTGTCTCACCGCTTTGTCCCTTATATACGGCTCGGCGACCTCGTGCATTGCGTACGCGGTCATGACGCGGCAGGGCACTCCCATTCCGAGGAAAGTGTCCTCGATCGCGAGGGCGTTGATAACGGTGGCGATCATACCCATATGATCCGCGCGCGTCCTGTTCATTTCTGCCCCCATACGGCCGCGCCATATATTGCCCGCGCCGACGACGATGGCGATCTCGGCGCCCATATCACGGCATTTTGCTATGGATGAACATATCCTGCCAAGAAGATCATAATCTATTATCCCGTCTGTTTTATCTCCGGAAAGTGCCTCTCCCGATATTTTCAGAAGAATGCGTTTGTATTTCAGCCCGTCAGTCATAACAGTCTCCGTTCTTTTGGCTTTTACTCTATGTTATTATATCACATTTACTTTGTTTTGTAAACCCTTCCGGTTTCAAAAAGTTTGTCTGTACTGCCCGGCGCGGTGTTGACAATAAAGGCAGGTTATGATATAATTCCCGCGCTGTGATGGGGTGTGGCCAAGTCGGTTAAGGCACAAGACTTTGACTCTTGGATCGTGCGTTCGAGTCGCGCCACCCCAGCCACTCTCCGTCCGACGAAAGCCGGGCGGATTTTTTATGTCCGAAACACCGGCGGAATCCGTTGCAAACGCACGCGACATGTGGTATAATTATCCCGTAAAAAACGGAGGTGCGGCACCATGATTCCAAGACAAGAACATCCGAAGCCACAGTTCAGACGCGACAACTGGCTGAACCTTAACGGCGTTTGGGAATTTGAAAAAGACAGCGGAAACAGCGGTTCGGAAAGGGGATTTGAAGACAAAAACCACGTTTTTCCCTTAAAAATCAACGTTCCTTTCTGCCCGCAGAGCACGCTTTCCGGCATTGCGGATACCGATTTTATGTCCTCGGTCTGGTACAGAAGGACTTTCGTTCTCTCCGAGGCAGACCTTGACGGAAGGATAGTGCTTCATTTCGGCGCGTGCGACTATTTCACGACGGTATTCGTCAACGGAAAGGCCGCAGGGACTCATAAGGGCGGCTACGTCTCTTTCTCGTTCGACATAACCGGATTTGTGACGCCCGGGGAAAATATTCTTACGGTCCACGCAGAGGACAATGAGCGCGATCCCCTCATACCGAGCGGAAAGCAGAGCCGGATTTATTATTCTCACGGCTGCGACTATACGAGAACTACGGGAATATGGCAGACTGTCTGGATCGAATTCACCCCGAGGACGTATATTTCCGGTCTGAAATTTTTCCCGTCTCTCGAAAACGATACCCTGACCGTTATCGCCGACCTGCAGGGCGCGGGGCTACTCCGCGTTGATTCTTCTTTTGAAGGGGCAGACACGGGATCCGCCGAGACGTAATCGGCGGGAGGACAGGTCACCCTCACCCTCAAGCTGACGGAAAAACATCCCTGGGAACTCGGGCGCGGCGGACTTTACGATCTCACTTTCACATACGGACAGGACGTCGTTCACAGTTATTTCGGGCTCAGATCCATTTCATACAGAAACAAGAAATTCTATCTAAACGGCAAGTCGGTTTTTCAGCGTCTTGTCCTCGATCAGGGCTTCTACCCGAGCGGGATTTATACGGCGCCGACAGACGGCGAGCTCGAAGCCGACGTCACCCGTTCCATGGCTATGGGGTTCAACGGCGCCAGACTTCACCAAAAAGTCTTTGAGGAAAGATTCCTCTATCACGC
>JAGABQ010000092.1:0-2500 GCA_017614495.1 Clostridia bacterium | reverse complement strand
TTTCGCCCCTGTTCAGATGCATGGGCGACAGATCGCACTCGGCGTCCCCGCCGGTGTTAATATCAAAAGTGACGTAGCAGTGGTCCGCCGTCCTTTTCGGCAGGAAGGAGTAATCGACGTCGACGTCGGTCGTGATTCCGTTCACCCTGCCCTTCGACGTCGCCTGCCATATATCAAAGCCGCCGTCGTATTTCAGCGTGTTGTTGTACTCGGCGATCCATTTGACGAGCCAGGGCATCCCCTCAAAGTCGAGCGCCCCGACGCGGTTGTCGTTCGTGTACCACGAGCGCATCGAATACACGCCCGTCTCGTATCCCAGCTCGTACAGCCCGCCGCAGAAGATGTCGACTATCATGCGTATCCCGTCCGCGCCGATCTTTGCGTGCAGATCGTTTTCTATGTCGTAAAAGATCGGATACGTGACGTTACAGCCCTCGATGAGGCGCAGGACGTGTTTCAGCTCGCTCTCGGCGTGCTCCGCCGTGTCGGCGTATGAGTAGAGATATATCCCGAAGGGGATGCCGGCCCCGGCGCACGCCTCGACGTTCTGATAATACCTGTAGTCGTCCTGAGACTCCTCGTCGTCGCCGTATCCGCAGCGGATAATGACGAAATCGAGGTTTCCGGCATCATATTCCGCCCGCAGGGCCTCCCAGTCTATATCCTTCTGGAACGTGCTGATGTCTATCCCGCGGGAGACGACGCCGGGGATCTCCGTGCCGTTTGACGAATAATATCTCCCGTTTTTGAGCGAGAGGTCCTCGTTTGCCGAGGCGGCGCACAAAAGCGCCGCAGAGATCGCGGCAATCAATATAACTGTCGTCATCCTGCGGCGTTTTTTCATGTATCAGTACGCTTTTGCCCAGAGCAGCATGGTCGACGCGGGTTTACCGCAGCAGACGCACACGTCCGAGATCTTCTCCTGTTCAAACGGTATGCAGCGCGAGCCGACTCCGGTCAGCTCCTTGACCCTGTCCTCGCATTCCTCGGAGCCGCACCACATGGCGCGGAAGAATCCGTCGCCGTTCTTTTCGAGCGATTCTCTGATCTCGTCGACCGTACGGGCGTCGCGCGTTCTCCTCTCGCGGTTTTCGAGCGCCTTTGCGTAGAGACCGTCGCGCACCTCGGCGAGTTTTTTCGCCACCTCTTCCTCGAGGCGGTCGAGCGGGACGAAGCTCTTGGCCCTGTCGTGGCGCGACACGAGCACGCACTGTCCGCCCTCTATGTCGCGCGGACCGAGCTCGAGGCGCACGGGCACGCCCTTCATTTCGTATTCCGAGTATTTCCAGCCCGGGGTGTTGTCAGAGTCGTCGAGCTTTACGCGGAAGCCGGCGGCTATAAGCCGGTCTTTCAGCGCCGAGGCGGTCTCGAGCACGCCCGGCTTGTGCTGAGCGACGGGGATGATGACCACCTGTATCGGGGCAACGGCGGGCGGAAGAACAAGCCCGTTGTCGTCGCCGTGAGCCATGATTATCGCGCCGATGAGCCGCGTCGTGACTCCCCACGACGTCTGATGCGGGTACTGGAGCTGGTTGTTCCGGTCGGCGTATTTTATGCCGAAGGCGCGGGCGAAGCCGTCGCCGAAATAGTGTGACGTTCCGGCCTGGAGCGCCTTGCCGTCGTGCATGAGCGCCTCTATCGCGTAGGTGTCCTCGGCTCCCGCGAACTTGTCGGACGGGGTCTTCGGACCCTTTACGACCGGGATAGCGAGGTCTTTTTCACAGAAATCGGCGTAGATGTTCAGCATCCGGAGCGTCTCCCCGCGTGCCTCCTCTTCCGTCGCGTGCATCGTGTGCCCCTCCTGCCAGAGGAACTCTCTCGTGCGAAGGAACGGGCGCGTGGTCTTTTCCCACCTCACGACGGAACACCACTGATTGTAGAGCTTGGGGAGATCGCGCCACGACGAGATTATGTTCGCGTAGTGCTCGCAGAAGAGCGTCTCCGACGTCGGGCGGATGCAAAGCTTTTCGGTGAGCGGCTCGCTCCCGCCGCAGGTCACCCAGGCGCATTCAGGCGCAAAGCCCTCGACGTGATCCTTTTCCTTCTGAAGCAGCGACTCGGGGATGAACATGGGCATATAGACGTTCTCGTGCCCCGTTTCCTTGAAGCGCCTGTCGAGGATGCTCTGGATATTTTCCCATATCGCGTATCCGTACGGGCGGATGATCATACATCCCTTTACGCTCGAATAATCGCAGAGGTCCGCCTTCTTGACGACGTCGGTGTACCACTGCGCAAAGTCGACGTCCATCGACGTTATAGATTCAACAAATTTTTTATCCTGTGCCATATCGGTCTCCGTGACTTAATATAATGTCAATCTAAATAATATCACAAAAACCGCGCGATGTCAACTGCCGCCCGCAAAACGCCGCGCCCCCTCGTCGTCCGTACCCTGTCCGCCCCTCGAACATTCTTCGGCGGCGCACCCTGGCCGCGCCACTCGGCCGCGTCCCTCGGTGACGGCATTATTATACCGCGTCCGGCCGAAAAACGCATC
>JAGABQ010000091.1:0-3291 GCA_017614495.1 Clostridia bacterium | reverse complement strand
GTCCTCCCCGGGCGTTTCGCTCAAGCAGGAGGGCATTTCGTATATAGCGGGCGCCGACCTTCCGGCGCTTATCGTCAACGTCCAGCGCGGAGGCCCCGGCCTCGGAGGCATCCAGCCCTCCCAGTCGGATTATTTCCAGGCGACGAAGGGCGGCGGCCACGGTGACTATCATCTCATCGTCCTGACACCCTCGTCCGTGCAGGAAATGGCGGATCTGACGTCCCTCGCTTTCGACCTTGCGGACAAATACCGCATGCCGTCGATGCTTCTCGCCGACGGGACGATGGGCCAGATGATGGAGCCCGTCTCCCTTCCGGAGGAGCACGTCAACGTTACCGAAAAGCCCTGGGCGGTCACGGGTACGGAAATGAAGAGAAAGCACAATATCGTCAATTCTCTTTTCCTCGTCCCCGAGGAGCTTGAAAAATACAATTTCGAAAGATATCAGCGCTATGCCGAGATCGAGAAGAATGAGGCGAGATTCGAAGAGTACATGACTGAGGACGCCGAATACTGCCTCGTCGCCTTCGGTATCGCGTCGAGAGTCTCGAAAAAGGCGGTGCAGGAGCTGAGATGCCTCGGCATAAAGGCCGGCCTCGTGAGGCCGATAACCGTCTGGCCCTTCCCGAAAGAGCCGATTGCGCGGCTCTCCGAAAAGGTGAAGGCGTTCGTTTCGGTCGAGCTTTCGATGGGACAGATGATCGAGGATATCGAGCTTGCCGAGGGCTGCCGGAGGCCGGTCTGCCTCTGCAACAGAGCGGGCGGAATGATCCCGACGGTCGAGCAGATCGTCCGGACCGTCTGCCGTATGAAGGAGTGTGAGTGAAATGGCGGTTGTTTTTGAAAAGCCGAAAAGTCTGACCGACGCGGAGTTCCACTACTGCCCGGGCTGTACTCACGGAATAATCCACCGTCTCGTCGCCGAGGCGATCGACGCCCTCGGGATAGAGGGCAGGACTATAGGCGTGGCGCCCGTGGGATGCGCCGTCATGGCCTACAACTATTTCGCGTGCGACATGGTGGAGGCGGCTCACGGCCGCGCGCCCGCCGTGGCGACAGGCATAAAACGCTCGCTCCCCGACAGGATCGTATTCACCTATCAGGGCGACGGCGACCTCGCTTCGATAGGAATGGCGGAGACCGTCCATTCGGCGACGAGGGGCGAGAACATCACCGTGATCTTTGTAAATAACGCGATATACGGCATGACGGGCGGCCAGATGGCGCCGACCTCCCTCCCGGGACAGGTCACGCAGACCTCGCCGTACGGCCGTGACGTCTCGACGGCCGGCTATCCGATAAGGGTATGCGAGCTCCTCGCGACGCTCGACGGCCCGCAGTATATAGAGCGCGTCGCCGTCAACAATGTAAAGAACGTAAGAAACGCCAAAAAGGCGATAGAGAAGGCGTTCCGCAATCAGGTGGAGGGCAAGGGCTTCTCGCTCATCGAGGTCGTATCGTCCTGCCCGACCAACTGGGGAATGACGCCGCAGAACGCGCTGAAATGGGTCGAGGAAAAGATGATCCCGTATTACCTGCTCGGCGTGTACAAGGACAGGGGGTGAAAAAATGACCACACAGATCCTTATCGCCGGATTCGGCGGACAGGGAGTGCTTTTCGCCGGCAAGTTCCTCGCCTACAAGGCCCTGCTCGAGGGTAAACAGCTCAGCTGGCTCCCGTCGTACGGCCCCGAGATGCGCGGCGGAACGGCGAACTGCGCAGTTATCATAAGCGACGAGCCGGTCAGCTCGCCGATAGTTTCGCACCCCGACGTCCTCATAGCGATGAATCTCCCCTCGCTCGACAAATACGAGAAAGAGGTCGCGCCGGGCGGGATGATCTTTTTTGACAGCACGCTCATCGGGCGCGACGTCGAGAGGACGGACGTCACGGTCGTCAGGGTCCCGTCCACGTCCCTCGCGCAGGGGATGGGCGCCCCGACCCTGGCCAACATGGTCATGACCGGCAAGCTTATATCCGACTGCGAGGCGATCTCCGACGCGTGCGTGGAGGACGCCCTCAAAAAGGTGGTCTCGGCGCGCCACGCCGACCTGCTCGATATAAACCTGAGAGCCATAAAGCTCGGCATGGAGTACAGGGGCTGAGATGAACAGAGAAACGATCTGCGTTCAGGGCGGATACCGCCCCGGCAACGGCGAGCCGCGCGAGATACCGATAATCCAGAGCACGACCTTCAAATACGACACCGGCGACGGGATGGGAAAGCTTTTCGATCTCGAAGCGTCGGGATACTTTTACTCGCGCCTCGCGAATCCGACCTGCGACGCCGTCGCCGCGAAGATATGCGAGCTCGAGGGCGGCACGGCCGCCATGCTGACGTCATCCGGACAGGCGGCGAATTTCTACGCGGTTTTCAATATTGCCAACTGCGGAGATCACATAGTGTCGAGCTCTTCGATCTACGGCGGGACATTCAACCTTTTCGCCGTGACGATGAAAAAGATGGGGATAGACTTCACCTTCGTCGATCCCGACTGCACGGAGGAGGAGCTCAACGCCGCTTTCCGTGAAAACACCAAGGCCGTTTTCGGCGAGACCATCGCCAATCCGGCGCTGACCGTGCTTGACATCGAAAAGTTCGCGGCGGCCGCGCATTCGCACGGCGTACCGCTCATAATCGACAACACCTTCGCCACCCCGGTAAACTGCCGCCCGTTTGAGTGGGGAGCCGACATAGTGACCCACTCGACGACCAAGTACATGGACGGCCACGGCTCGGCCGTCGGCGGATGCCTCGTCGATTCCGGGAAATTCGACTGGACCAAATATCCCGACAGATTCCCGGGGCTGACGACACCCGACGAGAGCTATCACGGCGTGACGTACACCGAGCGTTTCGGGCTCGGCGGCGCCTTCATAACCAAGGCGACGGCGCAGCTCATGCGCGATTTCGGCTCGATACAGTCTCCGCAGAGCGCCTATCTGCTTAATCTGGGACTTGAAAGTCTGCACGTCAGGATGAAGAAGCACTGCGAAAACGCCCAGGCGGTCGCCGAGTATCTCTCGTCTGACGACAGGATCGCGTGGGTCTCGTACTGCGGCCTGAAAAACGACAAATATCACGCGCTCGCCGAAAAATATCTGAAAAACGGCTCCTGCGGAGTCGTCAGTTTCGGCGTTAAGGGCGGCCGTTCGGCTGCCGAAAAATTCATGGAAGGGCTGCGGATCGCGGCGATCGAGACACACGTCGCCGACGCGCGTTCCTGCTGTCTCCATCCCGCGAGCACGACCCACCGCCAGATGAGCGACGCCGAGCTCCGGGCGGCGGG
>JAGABQ010000090.1:0-8200 GCA_017614495.1 Clostridia bacterium | reverse complement strand
ACTGCGGAATACAGACAAGAGCAGCACGTGAAGAGTCTCACGTCGGAGAAACGTTTGTGAACGGCGTCAGGACGGATATCGGAATCAAGGGAAGCATCGATATTGCGTGGCCTAACGGATATCCGGTCAACGAGCCGGAGCGACAGCGATTTGTAGATCTGTTTACTGCTCATGCCGGTTCCTCCATGGGAGAAAGGCATTCTGCGTACAATCTTGCGCAGACAGGTGAAACTGTCGCGACTATGTTTGCTGTTCTTGACGGAGAAAAACTCAAAAAGATCGTTGTCACCATTCCGAGTTGGTTTGATGATAAAGGTACGATTACATTCAAGGTTTTTAAGTGGAACGAAAACTATTTCTCGACAGTAGGCAACGATCCGGTTAAAGAACAAGTATTTGACGGATACAGAGATAACTCGGTGGTTACCATTTTTTTTGAGAACGGTCTCCAGGCTGGAGATTATCTTTTTGTCGCATGCGATGCCCACGACAGTAAGTCGTCCGGAGTGGGGATTTATCTGAATGTCGCAGGAACTGATAAAAGGTTTAAAGGAACGTTTATTAACGGGAAGCCCGACCTGAATCGAGCGATGGAATGCAGTTTGACGCTTGTTGATTGCAATTGAATTATGCACGGATGATGAAACTATATGGAATTGTGAGTTCATCTGTCTCAAACCACAAAAATCAAAAGGACGGGCGATTGCCCGTCCTTTGAACTATATAATAAATGAAGCCCGTTTGGGTGCGTAAACTATCACAGAGGATACGTTACCTGAAACCAGCGCGTCTGCCAATTCCGCCATACCTGCAGATGATTGTCGAGGAGATTCACTCAAACCGGGCCGAAGGCCGGCCGCATCTCACCAACAGAGACATTATATCACTTTTTTTGCGCCGTGTCAACAGGAAAATTGAACGCGCCTGCATCTTGAAAACTCGGTGAAAATGTTATATAATGTTAACAACATGCGGCGCTGTTGTCAGCGGAAAGGCCTTTTTATGCACCTTAACATTATTCTGAGCACGATTATTCCTTTTGTCGGCACCTGCCTGGGCGCGGCAATGGTGTTTTTTCTCAAAAACCGGATTTCAGAAAATATCCAGAAGATCCTTTCGGGTTTCGCGGCGGGCGTCATGGTCGCCGCCTCGATATGGAGTCTTCTGATCCCCGCGCTGAACGAGAGCGCGTCGATGGGCAAGCTCTCGTTTATCCCCGCCGCGGTTGGATTCCTGATAGGCATCGGATTCCTGCTGCTTCTCGACGTGATAACGCCTCACCGTCACGTCGACGATCAGGAGGAGGGTCCCAGGGGACTCAAGCGCACGACGGAACTGTTCCTCGCAGTCACGCTTCATAACATTCCCGAAGGCATGGCGGTCGGCGTCGTCTGCGCGAGCTGGATGTCAGGAAATAACAGCGTGAGCGCGACGGGGGCGCTTATTCTCGCGATAGGAATAGCGATTCAGAACTTCCCGGAGGGAGCGATAGTTTCCATGCCGCTCCGCGCCGAGGGAATGAAAAAGAGCAAAACCTTCGTTTACGGCGCGCTTTCGGGCATAGTCGAGCCGATCGCCACCGTGCTGACGATGCTCGCGGCCGGCGCTATCTCGGCGATTCTTCCGTATTTTCAGGCCTTCGCCGCCGGCGCGATGATCTACGTTGTCGTCGAGGAGCTCGTCCCGGAGATGTCCGCGGGGAAGCACACGAACGCCGGAACGATAGCTTTTTCGCTCGGCTTCGTTCTCATGATGATACTTGACGTCGCTCTCGGATGACTTAAACACCGGACAGATTTCGGCAAAAAAAGACAGGACGGCCGGGGTCCCGAATGGTATAATATCACCGTCAGGGAAGGGAGACGGCGGAAATGGATTGGCTCATCGGCATTCGCGCGGCTATCGACTATATCGAAAATCATCTTGAAGAGGACGTGAGCGCGCAGAGCGTCGCGGAGCGGGTGTACATTTCACCGTTTTATCTCCAGCGCGGCTTTACGTTCATGACCGGATACGGTATAGGCGAGTATATAAGAAACCGGCGCCTGTACCGCGCCGCGCAGGATCTCAGGGAAACCGGAGACAGGATAATCGATATCGCTTTCAGGTACGGATACGACACTCCCGAGAGCTTTACCAAAGCTTTTTCCCGTTTTCACGGCGCAACTCCGTCGCAGGTGCGCGGCGGTGCGGCGGCGAAAGTCTTTCTTCCCCTGAAAATCAATATATCTGTTCAGGGAGGAAATCAGATGGATTTCAAAGTCACGCCGATGTTTCCGTTCAAAGTCATCGGCTTCGTAAAAACATTCGACAACGAGACGGCTTACGCCGAGATCCCGGCGTTTTGGGATGAGATATGCGAAAAATACGCGAGCAGCGTATACGCCGGAAATCTGCCGTCAAATCCGTACGAAAAAGCGCTTGTCGACAACTGTATTGGCGAATACGGTGTCTGCATCGACGATATCGGAGGCGGAAAGTTCAGGTATCTAATCGCGGGAAGATATACGGGCGGCGAGGTCCCCGAGGGGATGGAGGTTTACGAATTCCCCCGCGGCGACTGGGCGGTTTTCAACTGCATCGGGCCTATTCCGGAGGCACTGCAGAGCGTCAACACACAAATTTTCCGCGAATGGCTCCCCGGGAATCCCGACTACGAGCTGTGCGGCAACGCAAACGTCGAGTGGTATGACTGCGTAAACGGCGAAAAGACCGATGAGGACTATCACAGCGCGATATGGATCCCGGTCAGAAAAAAGCCGCAGACGTGATTCGCATAATAAAAAAGCAAAAAAAATGCCGAAAGCGCCGCGTCTTCAGCGCTTTCGGCTCTGTTTTGTAATGCTTTCCGACGCGAGAAATCACCCGTTCGCCCCGATAATGCTCCGGCCGTAGGCGTCACGGTATTTTTCGAGAGACGCCGCCGTGTCTATACTGTAAACGCGGGTAATCTCCCCGTTGTGGGGGTCTATCCCGTCGTGTTCCAACACTCCGCCGAGCGCGAGAATTGTCCGCTCCGAACCGACGTTTTTCGCCGAGCATCCGACGATTACTTCCCCTAGCCCTTGCTTACGGGCCTCGCCGAGGGCGAAGTAAAGATTGATCTTATTGTATCCCTTTCTCCTTTCGGAGGGCCTGATACCGTATCCGATGTGACCCGCGTAGGCGAGCATTTCCTCATTGAGATCCCACCGTACGTTTATTGTACCGACAAGGCGTCCGTCACTTTCGCGGAACATGAGAAACGTCTTCCCGGGGCAATGGGAAATGCTCTCGGCGTATTCCTTGTTTTCCATTCGGAGGCACCTTTCGAGCGCCTCCTCGAAGGAAAGGCCGCTGAACACTTTATCGAGCCCGCCGGAGCCGTGAACCTCCGATCCCGCGTTCCTGAACTCGCTCAGAAAATCAATGATCTCGTTCTTTCTTTCAGCGGATGGCTTTTCAAAATAAAATCTTTCCATTTGTTTGTTTTAGCTCTGCCCGTTTTTGTTGTTTTTTTCTCTGTTTACGAGCGACCTGAGATACGCCTTGCGTTCGTCCGGTATGCGAAAACTTTCGACGCTTTTTCTCACGGCAATCGCGAGTGTCGCCGCGTCAAGACTGCCGTTCTCGAAATAGGGAATCACCTGCTCATATTGCTTTGCAAGTGCCGTCGCAAAATACCAGGCGACCATCGTCCTTACGTAATAATCCTCAGTCACGAGCGAAGCGACGGCGTCGGGATACGCCGTGTCAAACCGGTCGTCGAGAAAATATCTCATGAGTATTCCTATCGCGTACCGGACGGTATATTCTTTTCCCGATCCGAGCCACTCTCTGACCCTCGGGAGCAGTTTTTCCGGATGTTTTCCGAAAACCTTCGGCGACATCTGATCGCACGTCGCCCAGTTGTCGATATAAGGGAGAAAGGCCTCGACGTGCGAGACGCATATATCAAAATCTTTGCCGTAAGAAATGATAAAAGCGTGAAGCTGATTTTCCTCGAAATACGTATGCGGGAGGGAGAGCAGAAACGGCTCGGCGCCGCCCTCCTTTATGATCTCCCGGGCGAGCGCTCTCAGCTCCGGCGTCCTCACGCCTATTATTCTGTCGCCCGGTACGGTCGGAATGAGCCGCGTCTGGAAATCGGCGTATTTCTCGTCCCTAATCAGGAACAATCTTTCTGTAATGCTGCTTGCGCTCATCTTCGGTTCCGTTCTCAGTATTCTCTGAATTGGAGGTTATACAGCTGTTTGTAAAGTCCGTCTTTTGCCATGAGCTCGCCGTGCGTGCCGTATTCCGTTATGCGGCCTTCGGTGACGACGGCGATGCGGTCGGCGTTTCTGATTGTCGAAAGCCGGTGAGCGACGACAAGCGTCGTTCTGCCTTTGCAAAGCTCGTCGAGCGATTTCTGAATGAGCACCTCGGTCGAGTTGTCGAGCGCGCTCGTCGCTTCGTCGAGAATGAGTATGGCCGGGTCTTTCAAAAATACACGCGCTATCGAAACGCGCTGTTTCTGACCCCCGGAGAGTTTTACTCCCCGCTCGCCGATATCGGTATCATAGCCGTCGGGAAGGGAAGAGACAAACTCGTGAAGATTTGCCTTTACAGCCGCCTGAACGACCTCTTCGTCGGTCGCGTCAAGACGGCCGTATCTTATGTTGTCGCGTATGGTTCCCGAAAAGAGAAAGACGTCCTGCTGAACTATGCCTATGTTTCGTCTCACGGATTCCATCGTAAGCGACCGTATATCCTTGCCGTCGATCAGTATGCTTCCGCCGTTTTCGTCGAGCTTGTAAAAGTTAGGGATGAGGTGGCATATAGTCGTTTTTCCGCCTCCCGATGGGCCGACGAGCGCCGTTGTAGTTCCCGCTTCGATGCTCAGAGAGACGTCGTCGAGGACACGTTTCTCGTCGTTTTCCGTGTAGGAAAAACGGATGTTTCTGAGCTCGATGTCCCCGTTGACTCTTCCGAGATCGATTGCTCCTGGCGCGTCCTCCTCTTCGGGGATATCCATGATCTCAATAAACCTTTTGAAGCCCGTCGCGCCGTTCTGCCACTGCTCTGAAAACGAAACGAGGGTCTGAACGGGCGAAATGAATAGATTTACCGAGACGATAAAGGTCGAGTAGTCGCCGAAGTTGATCTGCCCGTTGTAGAGAAACAGCCCGCCGGCTATGAGGATAATGACGTTGAAGACGTCGGTGATGAACGACGTGGAGGAGAAAAACTTTCCCATTGCGCTGTATGAGTGGGCGCTGGCGTCGATATACATCTGATTTCCGGTCTCGAATTTTTCAAGCTCTTTGTCGGCGTTGGTATACGCTTTCGTCACCCTGATCCCGGTTATCGAGCTTTCCAGCGCCGCGTTTATGACCGCGTTGCTCTTGCGTCTCTCGGTGAAGGCGTCGCTCATTTTCTTTCTGTAATGAAGCGACGTTACGACAAGGAGCGGAACGCAGGCAAAAACGATGAGGGTAAGCCACACGTTTATGGTGCAGAGATACACGAAGCTAAGCACTATCATGATGGAACAGGTCAGGAGATTCTCGGGACCGTGGTGGGCGAGCTCGCTGACCTCAAATAGGTCGTTCGTCATCCTCGTCATGATCTTTCCGGTCTCGTGATCGTCAAAAAACGTGTACGGCAGCCGCTCGAGATGGACGAAAAGCTCTCGTCTCATCTGCGCCTGCATCCTCGTCCCGACCATATGTCCCTGATACTGCACGAAATAGCGCAGGAACATCCTCGCGACGTACAGAACGAGAACGCTCAGCCCCGAGATTATTATGGCGTTATACGCCCTGGTCGGGATAAAATCGTTCAGCATCCTGTTCGTCATTACCGGGTAGATCATCCCGAGAATCGAGATCAGGACCGACGCTGTCATATCAGCCGTGAAAAGCGGGATATGGGGTTTGTAGTATGCAATAAATCTTTTAATCATTTCAGATCACCGGTTTGCGGGTCGAAAAACGGACGTCAAAGAAAGAAGCGCGGCGTCAGGAAATATCCCAAATTACCGTCACGGTATCGGAGAGGCCGATATCATCGGGTTCCATGTCAATTGCATAACTTTCTTCGGCACTGTTATCCGACATTTTTCTGAGTTGCATCATACCGTTCATCGGGCGAATCTCCATATTCATCTCGCCCCATGAATAATCGACGGACTGTATTTTCCCGAGCGTCAGTTCAGCGGCCCGAGCGAGAACCGACGCCTTTTCCTTTGCGTCGGAAACGGCTCTTGCGAGCAGTTCGTTCTTTGCGCTTTCACGATCTTTTACGATATAGCTGATGTTGAATTCGGGATGAAGCTCGCTGCCCGCGAGCGCGTAAAGAACTTTTCCGAGACGCTCGTTGTCGGAGTCGAATTCGACTTTCATCGTATGGCGGTATCTGTATCCCGCAAATTTCTGCTTATACACGCCTTTTTCGGTATATCCCTCATATTCCGTGTCAACGTTGAAATTCAGAGTTTTCAGGTCTGTTTTTTTGAAACCGAAAGCGGACAAAAGATCCTTCAGTTTCTCGGTACTCTCCGAGGAGTGTTTCAGAGCCCCGGAATAATCCTTGTTCAATTCCGTAAGGGTCACGGTGATTCTCATCGCGTCGGGGTGAATTTTTATGCTTCCTTTTCCCGTCACACGTATCGTTCTCATCTTTTTACCTTTCCTTTCACGCCTTCTCGGGCATATTTACCTGCCCGAACGGAAAAAACTACTGAAAAAGCCCCGCGTGATACGCGAGGCTTTTCTGGCGCGCCCTAGAGGATTCGAACCTCCGACCAATCGGTTCGTAGCCGAGTACTCTATCCGCTGAGCTAAGGGCGCATTTCCCAACCGCGGCAGATATTATACCACGGCGGGGCTGATTTGTCAAGCGTGAGGGACTGTTTTTTTACAGCCCGAGAAGTGACGTCGCGAGCAGGAAATAAAGCAGCAGCGACACGGCGTCGACGATTGTCGTGATGAACGGAGAAGCCATCACGGCGGGATCGAATCCCAGCTTTTTTGCGAGCAGAGGCAGGGAACAGCCGATGAGCTTGGCGGCCACGACGGTCAGGGCGAGCGTCACGCTCACGACGAGGGCGACGAAAACGCTCACGTCGGTGTTGCCCATTATCAGCCGGTCGACGAGCATGACCTTGCCGAAGGTCGCGCAGGCGAGGGTCACGCCGCACATAATCGACACGCGGAACTCTTTCCATACGACGCGAATAATGTCGCCGAAGCTTATCTCTCCGAGCGAGATGCCGCGGATAATCGTGACTGACGCCTGAGATCCCGCGTTTCCTCCCGTATCCATGAGCATGGGGATGAACGCGGTGAGCACGACCATTTTGCCGAGCGCGTCCTCAAAGGACGATATGATAATCCCGGTAAACGTCGCCGAGATCATGAGAAGAAGCAGCCAGGGAATGCGGTTGAGCCAGATCTTTGCGGCCGAGGTCTTGATATACGGCTTGCTGTCCGGGGTGACGGCCGCCATCTTTGCGATGTCCTCGTCGTCCTCTTCGCGGATGACGTCGATCGCGTCGTCGATGGTCACGATACCCACGAGCCGTCCTTCTCCGTCCACGACGGGAACGGCGAGAAAGTCGTAACGTGTGATGAGATCAGCAACCTCCGACTGGTCGTCTGTCGTGACGGCGGAAATGACGTTCGTCTCCATAATGTCGCCGATGATCGCGTCAGGGTCGGAGAGCAGCATAGTCTTGACGGAAACAACCCCGATGAGTTTTCTATTTTCCGTAACGTAGCAGGTATATACGGTCTCCGAGTCGAGACCGACCTTGCGTATGTGCTCGAATGCCTCTCTGACGGTCATAGTTTTTCTGAGACTCACATACTCGACGGTCATTATCGAGCCGGCGCTGTCATCGGGATATTCGAGCAGGCGGTTTATCGCAGCGCGGTCGTCGGGATGGGTGTTTGCGAGTATCCTCGTGACGACGTTTGCCGGCATCTCTTCGATGATGTCGACCGTGTCGTCCATATAGAGCTCGTCGAGTATCCCTTTCAGCTCTTTATCGGTGAAGGAGTTTATCAGCAGCTGCTGCTTGTCCGGGTCGAGTTCGACGAACACGGCCGCAGCCGGTTCTTTCGGCAGGAGCCGGAAAATTACGGCGTAGAGTTCCTCCGGGAGTTCGTCATAAAGCTCCGCGACGTCGGCGGGTTCCGCCTTGAGCAGGAGTCCCTTCAGATCCGAATACTTTTTT
>JAGABQ010000089.1:0-4884 GCA_017614495.1 Clostridia bacterium | reverse complement strand
TCTCTTCACTCTCCACCGACTTAACTACTACTCTGTCGGCAAGCGGTTTAAGTTTCATAATTATTCCCTCCGTTGTGTGTTTTTTAGCACTTGAGACGTTCGAGTGCCAACCTACGCGCATAATTATACCCGCTTTTTCGCGATTGTCAAGTGCAAAACGGCATTATTAACAGATTGTTTACAAAGCCGGAGGGGATTTTTTGCCCGTTTCGCGCGCAACGGCTTGTCAGACCGCGGCGCCGGCTGCAAATCCCCGCCGGGAGAGTGCCAAAAAAGGGCACTTGATATTTACGCCGTTTTATGGTATCATATAAGATGATGTTTGTAACGGGAGACGGAGCGGTCATGGACGTTAAAAAAGAGATCGACAGTCTGAGAGCACAGATCGAATATCACTCAAGGAAATACTATCTCGAAGACGACCCCGAGATATCGGACTACGAATACGATATGATGTTCCGCCGCCTTCAGGAGCTCGAAAAGGAACATCCCGAATACGACGATCCGAACTCGCCCACGCGGCGCGTGGGAGGCGCGGTGCTCAAAAAATTCGCCGAAATCAGGCACACCGTGCGGCTCGACAGCCTCGCCGACGTTTTCTCGACCGACGAGCTGAGGAACTTCATAAGGACCGCAGGACCCGACGAGGAGTATTCCGTCGAGGCAAAAATCGACGGGCTCTCCGTGGCTATAAGATACGAGGGCGGACGGCTCGTTTACGGCGCTACCCGCGGCAACGGCGACGTCGGCGAGGACGTGACGGAGAATATACGCACTATAAGAAACGTGCCGCTGAAAATAGATTATCCCGGCGTTATCGAGGTGCGCGGCGAGGTGTTTATGCCGAAAAGCAGCTTTGAGAAGCTCAACGCCGAGCGTGAAAAAAACGGCGAACAGCCGTTTGCCAATCCGAGGAACGCGGCGGCCGGCTCCCTCCGTCAGCTCGACAGCAAAATCACGGCGCGGCGCGGGCTGGACATATTCATTTTCAATCTTCAGTATTGCGACAAACGGTTCTCGAAGCACGACGAGACGATATCGTTTATGAAATCTCTCGGCTTCAACACTATCCCGGTCATAAAGACGCTCCGCGGCGAGGACAACGTCATCGACATGGTCGGGAGGATCGGGGAGGAGCGCGGCGGCTTTGAGTTCGACACCGACGGCGCGGTCGTCAAGATAAACGACCTCGCAAAGCGCGCCGAGCTCGGCTCTACCTCGTCCGTTCCCAGATGGGCGGCGGCCTTCAAGTACCCTCCCGAGCGCAGATCGACGAAGCTCGTCGATATAGTCATACAGGTCGGCAGGACGGGCGTCCTCACCCCGAACGCCGTGCTCGAGCCGGTGCGGCTCGCCGGCACAACGGTCAGCAGGGCGACGCTCCACAACGCAGATTTCATAAGCGAGAGGGATATACGCATAGGCGACACGGTGCTCGTGCAGAAGGCCGGCGAGATCATCCCCGAGATAGTCAGTTCCGACAAAAAGCTCCGCCCGGAGGGGGCGCTTCCCTTCCGCATGCCCGAGAGATGCCCCTCCTGCGGCGAGCCGGTATCACGCGAGCCGGGGGAGGCGGCGTATTACTGCACGAATTCGTCCTGCCCCGCGCAGCTCAGGCGGTACGTCGAGTATTTCGCGTCAAAACAGGCGATGGACATCGACGGCCTCGGGCCGGCGGTCGTCGCGCAGCTCTGCGAGAGCGGGCTCGTAAAGGACGTCTCGGATATCTACAGACTTTCGGTCGGAGATATTTCGGGGCTTGACAGAATGGCGGAAAAATCCGCCGCAAACCTCGTTTCGGCGATAGAAGCGTCAAAGACGAGGGGAGCGGCGCGGCTCCTCGGCTCGCTCGGCATAAGACAGGTCGGAGAAAAGGCGGCGAAGGCGATAATGTCGGAGCTTCACGACGTCAGGGCGCTTTTTGAGGTCACTAAGGAACGTCTGACGTCGATACCCGACGTCGGCGAGATAACGGCCGACAACATCATTTCGTTCTTCTCGCACCCCGGCACGAAAAAGCTTATCGACGCGCTCTCGGCCTCGGGAGTCGTGACGGCGGACCTGCCCGCCGAGCGGACGGGCGACGCGCTCTCCGGAATGACTTTCGTGCTGACGGGCACGCTCCCGACAATGACAAGGTCCGAGGCGTCGGAGCTGATTGAGAAAAACGGCGGAAAGGTCTCGTCCTCGGTGTCGAAAAACACCTCCGCGGTGCTCGCGGGGGCCGAGGCGGGCTCAAAACTGACAAAGGCTGAGGCGCTCGGCGTCAGGATAATCGACGAGGCGGAGTTCCTCCGCATGATAGGAAAGTAAGATGCTTCTGGACGTTGTAAAAATATACGTTAAAGCCGGGAACGGCGGGAACGGATGCGTTTCCTTTCACCGCGAGAAATACGTCTCGCACGGCGGGCCCGACGGCGGAGACGGCGGGAACGGCGGGAACGTCATCCTCCGCATAGACGAGGGCGACAACACCCTCCTCAGATACAAATACAGCCGCAAGTTCGTCGCCGAAAACGGCGGAGACGGCAAAAGCGACAAGTTTCACGGCAAAAACGGCGAGGATATAATCCTCCCCGTCCCGCCCGGGACGGTCGTTAAGGACGCCTCGACAGGCAGGATCATCAAGGATATGACGGACTGCGGGGATTTCGTGCTGTGCCGCGGCGGCCGCGGAGGCTGGGGAAACAGGCATTTCGCCACTCCCACGAGGCAGATACCGAGATTTGCCAAGGCCGGCACCTCCGGTCAGGAGCTCGAGGTCACGCTTGAGCTTAAAATGATCGCAGACGCCGCGCTTATCGGCATGCCGAACGTCGGGAAGTCCTCCCTGCTCTCGGTCATGTCGTCGGCCAGGCCGAAGATCGCCGATTATGAGTTCACGACTCTCTCGCCGAATCTCGGCGTGGTGTCGGTCGGCGAAGGGAGCGGATACGTGATAGCCGACATACCCGGGCTAATCGAGGGCGCGTCGGAAGGCAGGGGCCTCGGTCACACCTTCCTCAGGCACATAGACCGCTGCCGGATGTTCATCCACGTCGTGGATATCTCGGCCGACTGCGAAAGATCTCCCGCCGAGGATATCGAAAAGATCACGGGTGAACTCGGGAAATACGATCCCTCGCTCACCGGGCGTCCGGTGCTCCTCGTCGGCAACAAATACGACGTTTCGCTCGCCGAATACAACGAGCACGTCGCGGAGCTCGAAAATTACGCGTCGGAGCGCGGCCTGCCGCTTTTGTTCACGTCGGCGGCGACGGGATACAACGTCGAAGCGCTGAAACGCAAAGTCGGCGAGATGCTCCGCGATCTGCCGAAGACGAAGGTCTTTGAGCCGGAGGAGGTCCCCGCGACCGAGGTGCCCGACAAGGACGAGCTGAACATTTACCGCGACGGGAGCGTCACGGTGTGCGAGGCAGAATGGCTCTACCGTCTGCTCTGCTCCGTCAATTTCTCCGACAGGGACTCGATGTCGTATTTTCAGCGCATGCTCCGCAAAAACGGCGTGATCGACGCGCTCGAGGAATTCGGAGTCAAAGACGGCGACACCGTACGAATGTTCGATCTTGAATTTGATTTCTGGAAGTGAAAAAATGGAAAACGAAATCACAAAGCCCGAGGCGCTCGGGGTCAACGAAGGAAAAAAGCTGACCGTCACGGTCGACGGGATCAGCTACGACAGATACGCTGTCAAAACGAGATTCGTCAATATCGGAGACGACTATCTCTCATTTATGGAGGAATGCGTCGCCCCGTACGTAAAGGACGGGGATTTCCTCTCGATAAGCGAAAAGATCATCGCGATGTGCCAGAAGCGGATAGTCTACCGCAAGGACATCCATCCGGGTTTCTGGGCAAAGCTCCTCTGCAAATTCGTCCACGTCACGCCGGCGGGACCCGGCGCGGGAACTCCGCACAAAATGCAGCTCATCATCGACATCTGCGGCCTCCCGAGGGTGCTGTTCGCGACGTTCTGCTCGGCGGTCACCAAGCTTTTCGGCAAGAAAGGCGTGTTCTACAAGGTCTGCGGACACCAGGTGGACGGGATAGACGGGCTCATCGACTATGACATATCCTTCCCCGAATACGTCGATTACGCAATACTCAACCCCGAAAACCCGTCGGGAGTGTGCAACGAGATACGCGAAAAACTCGGCGTTGAATGCATGATCGTCGACGCCTGCGACATTTCGGTCGAGGTCCTCGGCAAGTCCGACGGGCTTACTCTGACAGACGAAACGCTCTGTGACATAGTCCGCGACAACCCGGCGGGACAGGACGGCTCCTGCACGCCTGTCGTCATAGTAAGAAAAAACAATAATTAAAAGTCACACCCCGCTCATTACGTAATATTGACAAACGCCCGGCGCGGTAGTATAATACACGGAACTTTTGTCGCCCGCCCAGAAATCGGGCAAAAGGAGGAAAAAACATGGACTACAAAAAAATACTGACCGTCCAGGACATCTCCTGCGTCGGGCAGTGCTCGCTCACCGTGGCGCTTCCCATCCTTTCCGCCGCTGGCCACGAAACCGCGATACTTCCCTCGGCCGTCCTCTCGACGCATACCGCGGGATTCAAGGGATACACCTTCCGCGATCTCACGGAGGATATTCCGAAAATTGCCGCTCACTGGGAAAAGGAGGGCATACGTTTCGACGGCATATACACGGGCTATCTCGGCAGCGCGGAACAGATAAATATGGTCCTCGACATCTTCGCAACCCTCGGGAAAGAGGGTTTCACGACCTTCGTCGACCCCGCGATGGCGGACAACGGAAAGCTTTATTCGATCTTCGACATGGCTTTCGTCGAACAGATGAAGACCCTGACCTCGATCGCCGATATCGTCCTTCCGAACATCACCGAGGCGTGCTTCCTCAC
>JAGABQ010000088.1:0-3323 GCA_017614495.1 Clostridia bacterium | reverse complement strand
CTGAACGCGGGGCCGTTTCCGGGCTCATTATAGCACCGCGCCGGGTTTTTGTCAATCTCGCCGGCGCTCTCTTGCATAAGGAGCCGTGATGTGGTATAATAGCCCGGGCGGCGAAAGATCGCGCCCGGGGAGGCGACATGGATTCTTTGAACGGCCGCAAAGAGCGGATATCCTACTGGGATAACATAAAAGGCCTGCTTATAGCTTTCGTGGTGCTCGCGCACTGTCTCTACGCTTTTCAGGACAGAAGGCTTATCGACGTCATAGTCGACAGCATCTATTTCTTCCACATGCCGGCGTTCGTTTTCGTCTCCGGCTTTTTCAGCAAGAGCGAAAACTCGCGAAGCGCGAAATCGCTGCTCCGCCTTTTCGTCTCGTACCTCGCGCTGACGGGGGTCCATCTCCTGATCGCCCTTGTCATGGGACACGACCTGCAGATAACGATCCCGTACTACTCGGCGTGGTATCTGCTCGCCGTCATAGTGTGGAGGATCGTCACCCCGTATTTTTCAAAAATTAAGGGAATAATCCCGATCGTATGCGTCATTTCTCTTCTCGCCGGATTCTGGAACGAGATAAACAACACCTTCGCCTTCGCGAGGATAATCTCGCTCTATCCCTTTTTCCTCGCCGGATATTTCCTGTCGAAGGAACGCGCCGGGAAACTGATCGGAACGCCGTACGGGCGCCGCTTCCCGCTCGGCGTCGGGTTCCTCGCCGCCGGCGGGGCGACAGCCGCCGCGACGAAATACTTCCTGCGTCCCGAAGACGGCGATTTTATGTTTTCTTACTATAAATCCGGCTACGTCGACGGGATCCTCACGAGGCTCGCGATATTCTGCGTGGCGTCGCTCTGCATCGCAGGACTGCTGTGCGCCTCGCCCGAGAGGAAGCTGCCGCTGCTGACTAAATGGGGCAAAAACTCGCTCGCAATTTATCTGATACACAGGCCGGTCACGCTCGTCCTGAATCATATCATCGGGAGGTTCTCGACCAAGATACTTATCCCCGCGGCGGTGGTTTCGACTGTCGTTATCCTCGCCCTCGCCGGCACGGATTTCGTGACCCGCCTGATGAACAGGGTCCTCGATTTCTTCGCCGACGGGCTGATCTCCGTCGGGAACCGCATAGCGTCCGGGCGCTGGCAGAAGATCCTCTGCTTGATTCTCGTGCTTTGCATCGTCGCCGCCCCCGCGGCGCGGGCGGCGTTCGACCGGCTGAGATCGCGCGGAACGACCGAAACCGACGGCTTTTTCCGGGTGGACGATGACGGAAAAGCCCGGGAGTTCGAAAACGCCTTCCGTCTGCTCTTCGCCGGAGATCTCATCCTTCTCGAGGATCAGGTGAAAAACGCCTTCAACGGAGAGGATTACGATTTCTCGGAATGCTTTGAGTATACCAAAAAGTACATCGAGAGCGCCGACCTCGCGATGGGAGTGTTCGAGGGTCCGTGCGCGGGAAACGAAAACACCACTTATTCGTCGAGCAACTACGGGGACGGCAAGACGCTTTTCGTAAACTTCCCCGACGCCTGGGCGTACGCCGTGAAGGACGCGGGATTTGACTACGTGACCACGGCGAACAACCACGTGCTCGACCGCGGGAAAGAAGGGGCGGCGAGGACGCTCGGCGTGCTCGACGCCGCGGGCCTCATGCACTCGGGCTCGTATTCGGGAGCCGAAGACAAGGAGGCGAACCGCGTCTGGCTTATCGAGGCAGGCGGGATGAGATTCGCCGTTCTGACGTATACGAACCAGGTCAACGGATACAGACAGGACGCGATGTTCGAGAAGGATAACTCTTACGTCACGTCGATGATAGTCGACAAGGGCAGCAGTCACTACGACGAATGCCTGGCTTCCGTAAAAAAGGATTTTGAAAAAGCCGCGGAGCTGAACCCCGATCTCATAATAGTCCTGCCCCACTGGGGTACGCAGTTCGCCGACTATCCGAACAGCTTCCAACTCCTGTGGGAAGAAAACTTCAAGAGTTTGGGGGCGGATATCATCCTCGGCGATCACACCCACTCCGTCCAGCCGGTCGGGATGAGCAAAGAGGACGGTCGTTCCGTCCTCACCCTCTACTGCCCGGGGAACTACGCGAACATATACCGCGAATATGACGGCGACTTCTCCTCGATGGTCGAGGTGTACGTCGACCGGACGGAAAAAAAGGTCATCGGCGGAGCGGTCATCCCGATGTGGACGGCGTCCTCTTATACCGGCAATTACAGACCGCTCCCGATATACGACGTCATGACCGATCCCGGGCTCGGCTCGCTCGTCAGCACGAGGGATATTGAAAGAGTCGCCGAGGCGCAGGAGCATATAACCGAGGTCATGCTCGGGGAGAAAGTCGGGATTTATCTGCTTCAGGAAAAATTTTGTTTTGACGAGCGCGGTTTCTTCCGCGTCAAAAACACTTCGGTCGACGTGACCGGAGATATGACGGGGAGCGTCATGTACAAGGCGCTTACCGAAGCGAAAAACGTCTGTTTCGTCGGAGACAGTCTGACCGAAGGGACGAAGAACGGCGGCGTGCCGTGGTACGAGCCGCTTAAAGAGCTCGTTAAAGGGAAAATAACCAATTGCGGATGGGGCAGCGCGACCGTAAAGGTCCTGCTCGACAGTCATATCGACGAGATAAAGAAAGCCGACGCCGATCTTTTCGTCGTCGCCATAGGCACGAACGACGTCAGGTACAGAAATAAGAAGACCTGCGCCATGGACGCCGAAACGTATGTAGAACGGCTCGGTGAGCTCAGAAGCGAAATACTGGAGGCCAACGCCGGCGCGAAGTTCGTGTTTATTGCTCCGTGGTACTCGACCGACGGGGACTCCGTCAGCAGGCTTGAATACGCCGACAAGCTGAAAATGAACGACGAATACACCGAGGCGCTCGGGAACTGGGCAAAGTCGAACGGGGACGGGTTCGTCAACGCGAATCCGTATCTCAGGACCATGCTCGACCTCTACCCTCACGGCGACTTCATGGTGGACTATATCCACCCGAACGGGAATCGCGGGGTGGAGCTCTATTCCCGCGCGGTGCTCGGCTATACCGGCTGACAAGCGCCGTTTAAGATCGCCCGCCCCGCCCCCGGCGCGGCGGGCGGCATTTTGAGAGACCTCTTTTTGCCGTCCGCAAATTTTCATGTTGCAATCGCGGGGAAAATATGGTATACTACCGCGTCGGCGGGATGAAACGGGTCCTGCCCGGCCGTCCCCGGCGGGTTTTCGCGACTTTGGCTTGCAGGAAACGAACTGATCTTCTATCAATTTTCTATCAAAGTTCGCACAAAAATATCATACGGAGAGGTATCG
>JAGABQ010000087.1:0-3842 GCA_017614495.1 Clostridia bacterium | reverse complement strand
GACCGAACCGTTTACCTGCACCGCGAGGACGAGATACCGCCAGAAAGAAAAGCGCGCGACGGCATATCCCCTTGAGGACGGCCGTATCCGCGTCGTTTTCGACGAGCCGCAGAGGGCGGTAACGCCCGGGCAGTCGGCAGTTCTCTACGACGGCGACACGGTCCTCGCCGGCGGGATCATAGAATAACGCTCAACGCCAAAGGGCGGGCAATCGCCCGCCCTTTTGATTGATTGAAAATCTTTCATTCCTTTCCGAGGAGTATCAGCCGGTCGGAATCGCCGAGCGTGACGTCCTTGTGGTCGTCAAGTACCATGAACGGATCCCCGTCTGTCCTGATCCCGAGAAGGACGTAGCCGTACGCATAGACCCTGCTCCGCAGATCACTGACGCTGATCTCCATCCCGCCGAGCTCAAGGGCGGACGCGGGCTTGAGGTAAAGCTCCGATCCGTTTTCGTCAAGAAGCTCCCTGAAGAGGGGCAGACGCCTCGTGTCCTCCGTCACCTGCGCGAGCATCATTGACGAAAGGTCTGACGCCACGATGAAGTCGTCGGTGACGTCGCGGACTATAAGTCTGCGGTTGTTCTCACAGCGCATTTCCGCCGTTATGGAGAAGTCGAGACCGTATTTCTTTTTGATGTTGCGGAGGCGGATTATGCGTATCATCGTCTCGGTGTCGGCGGCCTCCTCGTTCTTTCCTCTGTCGGAAAGGACCACGACGTGGGAGGCGGCGCGAACCATCTCGGCGAGGATCCCGACGGATTCGGAGTCACGGTAATCGGGGATAAGCTCGGACGACACGGATATCTTGTCCGAAACGCCCGCCGCGTACTCGCTCTGGCGGATGCCTATGAACCTTATCCGTTCGATATTGTCCGGCAGTTCTTTGATGACCGTGCAGATCGCCGAGTTGACGCCGAAAATAACGACCTCGGGTATCTTCTCGGCGGCGGGAGGCGTTTTTGCCTCGGGCATTTCGGCGGCGTTCTCGATAAATCTGAGATCGCCCGGGTTTTCCTCGAACACGACCATAAGGTCGCCGCGCTCAATTATCGTCCCGGCCGGGGGATTCAGCAGAACGTCGTCGCCGCGGTAAAGCCCGACGACGACCCCGTTCTCGGCGTTTATGACCGCCTTGCCGAAGGGAAGCCCGCTCCACTCGGGTCTGTCCTCGAAATAGAACTCGTAATTCTCGAAGTCGAGCATATCCATGAACGCGTCGAAAATGCCCGGCTGAGTCGCCGCGTGCGCGACTATCCTCGCCGCTATATTACCGGAATGAAGCATCGAGACCTGACGGCTGCGGAGCAGCTCGTCGGGAAAAAGCGACTCATCGGTGTCCACCGCGGTCACTATGCGCGGCCGCCGCTCGGCGCCGGCGAGCAGTTTTTCGACGGCGAGGAGGGTCTTTACCGTGCGGCCCTTGTCGCGCGTGTTGATAACGACCGTCGAACACCTGGGTATGGTACAGCACTCGAGTCCGGCGGCGCTCGTCGTGTCCGCCTTTATCACTATCATGCGTATCTTTTTCGGGATGCGGATGTTCGTGCGGATCATCTGCTCCATATCCTGGCGCTCCATGTTCTCTACGACGACGATCGTGCGTTTTTCGCCGCCCGCCGCCTGCATCATCTGGTCGAGCAGGGCGTATTCTCCGCGCCGGAAGCCGAGGATCACGGTGTGATTCTCTTCGATTACCTCTGGATTGTCCTTCTGAAGGGCAAGGATCTTGCCGCGCATTGAGGTCGAGAAGATACCGATAAGCATACCGGTGAAGATCATTCCGGTCAGCCCGATGAGGGTGTAAAGAATGATATAGAGGAGCGGCCCCGAGTCCGACGCCGGGAACGACGACGACATCGCAGAACGCATATTGTCCCACAGAAGGGCGACGGGATTTTTATCAGACCCGTTGAGCTTGAATACTATCACGAGGACCGTGACGAGCACGACCATAAACAGCACGGCGAGCAGAAGGAGCTTGACCATGCTCGCCGTTCCCTTCGCCATGCGCCTGTCCAGCCAGTAACGGATCTTTTTTCCTATCGGAGTTTTGCTCATATTTTTCTCCTTTGACGGGCGGCTTTCCGCCCGGAAATCAACTGTTTCGGGACGTCAGTCCGCGCCTATGACTATGAGATCGTCGTCCGGGGTGAGGGTTATCTCCTCGTCGGGCTCGAGCAGGAATCTGCTCACGCGCTCGGCGTTCAGGAAGCCGAGCAACACGAACCCGCCCGCCGTCATGCGGCGGCGGAGATCACGTACCGACGACGTCCCGCAGAGACCGGCCGAGCCGGCGTTTTTCAGATAGAACTCGTTGCCCTCGTTCGACAAAATCTCGCGGAACACCCCGAGGAGCTCGGGATTTTCCGAAAGCTGGGCGAGGATCGTCGAGCCCATGCTCGACGTGACGAGGAAGTCTGTCTCGCTTCCGATGCCGACGAGCTTCTGGTTGGATTCCTTCTGCATCTCCACCGTAATGTTGAAGGACAGACCGTATATCGTCCTCAGCTCGCGGAAGTTCATCAGCAGAAACGCCGTCTTCATATCCGCCTCGTCCTCCGGCAGTTCGTGGTCGCAGAGTATCACGATATGCTCCGCATCTTTTGCGATTTCGGCGGCGTCATCGCCGTCTTCGGGATCGAGACCGGAATAAACCAGCTCGAGCCCGCGGCCGGCGGCTGCGCCGGCGTCTTTTTGCTTTTCTTCCTCCGGCGGCTCCGGGCCTACCAGCACCGCTTTCGTGACGTTCGACGGCAATTCGCGCAGGACTGTCGGGAGCGACTCGTTCCTGCCTATGATCATGACCTCCATTCCGGGGTCGCTATCGGCGTCAGGCAGGGGAGCGTCGGATTCCTGGGATATATCGCGCGGCGGCTCGAGCTTCATGTCGTCGCTGTCCGTTGAGAAAACGAGTATCCTGTCGCTCTGGCGGATCACCTCGTCCGCGGCGGGATTGAGCGTCACGTCACCGTCGCGGCTGATGCCGACGGCGACGCCGTGATTAAGGCGCACCGAGACCTCGCCGAAGGTCTCGCCCGCCGCCTCGGGAATGTCGGCGAGATAGAACTCCGACCCCTCGAAATTGAACGCCTCGCGGAAGGTCTCGCAGAGACCTATCTGAGTGCACGAGTGGGCGATTATCTTGGCCATGACGTCGTGCGTCCTGAATATCGATATGTTGTGCGCCTTTACAAGCGATTCGGGGAGACGGTAATCCCCCTGAGACAGTATCGCGTTTATCGGAACGCCGTCCGCTTTCTTTTCTTTAAGAAGCGCGACGACGGCGAGCACGGCCTTTGTGACCGTCAGGTCGTCTCCGGGATTCACGATCACCATCCGCGCCGTTTCTATCGAGCACTTTGCGATCGACTGCGGTGACGTTATGTCGGCCGTCCTGCATATTATTTTCACGTTTTTAGGGAGGACTAAGTTCTCTTTTATGTGCTGCTCCATCTCTTCCCTGTCCATGTCCTCGGCTATGACGATCCGGCAGGGCTTGTCCTCCGCAGCGAGAATAAGCTGACTGAGAAGCGTGTACTCACCGGGATCAAAACCGAGCATCACGATATGGCCGCTCTCGAGCACAAGCGAATTGCCTTTTTTCAGCTCGATTATCTTCTCCTCAATGGCGCTCGTGACGATACCGATGAGGACGCTCGTAAAGAGCAGCCCGGCCACGGCGGTCACGGACATGAGGATAAGATATCCGATGCTCCCGTCCTCGTATGACGGCATCCAGGCGTTTATGACCGTCGCGATGCTGTCCCAGAAAACCGAGGCGACCTCTCCCTCGTCGTTGAACCCGAAAAGGATGATGAGGGCGGCGACGGCGAGCGCGAG
>JAGABQ010000086.1:0-3435 GCA_017614495.1 Clostridia bacterium | reverse complement strand
AGCCGCTCATCGGCTCGTGGAAACTGCTCTGGTCGGAAAAATATTCCGGCAACATCCTTCAGTTCAACAACCCGCGCGACGCCTTCGGGACCGCCCAGTTCCTCATCGGGGTCTCCGCAAACTCGACCGACCCAGCGGAATGGCGCGCCGCGCTTGAAAAGCTCAAGGAACAAAAGAGCGTCGTTCAGGGATACGTCATGGACGAGGTCTTCAACAAGATGAAGGGCTGCTCGGCCGCCGCCGCGCCGTATTACGCCGGCGACTTCTTCACGATGTATGAGGACAACGAGAGACTCGCCTTCTTCTACCCCGAAGAGGGCACGAACGTCTTCGTCGACTCCTGGTGCATTCCCTCGAGCTGCCAGAACTTCGACCTTGCGCTCGAATACGTCAATTTCATGCTCGAGACAGAGCAGGCGGTCGCAAACGCCGAATATCTCTGCTACGCGTCCCCGATCACCGAGGTGCGTGAAAACGAGGAGTATATCGAGTATATGTCCGATATCCATGAGGACGCTATCTCGATCCTGTACGATTTCGACATTTCCAAGATGGAATATTACTACGATCTGCCGGACGACATAAGAAACGGGATGAACGAACTCTGGGAAGAGCTCAAAATCGAAAGCACGATAGGCACCGAGATATACGTAATCTGCGCCGTCGTCATCGCGGCTCTGCTCGGATTCGCGATTTACCGCTTCGTCGTTAAGAGAGTACGCGCTGCGGCCTTCAAAAAATATTCGGTACAATAACGATCCCGAATCTCGTCCGCCGCGCCGGCAACCCCGGCGCGGCGTTTTTATGCCCCCGCTTTCCACAAAAAAAGCATCCTTTGCGGATGCTTTTTCTCTGCTTTTTTACTTGTTATCCGGGGGCTTTTTATCTTTTCTGCGCTTTGCCTTTGCGGTTTCTTCCTCCTCCGCGTATTCCCCGAGCTTGAATTCTTTGCGGATTTCTTTTGGAAAATAGTCCGCAGGTTCAACGTAAATCGCTTTAACCTTTTTCATCGTGTGCCGTCTCTTTCAAAAAAAATTTATCTTTTTCCGAAGATCGCCGTGCCGGGGCGGATCATCGTCGCGCCGTATTCGAGCGCGAGCAAATAGTTGTCCGACATTCCCATCGAAAGCTGAGGATCCGTGCCGAGCATGCCGCTATCGGAGAGCTCTCTGAAAACCGAGGCGACCTTTTCGAAATACGGCCGGTAGTCATCCTTGTTCTCCTCGTACGGACCGATCGACATAAGGCCGGTCACGGAAACTCCCGGGAGGGCGGCAACCGATTCGATAAACGCGCCCGCGCTTTCCGCGGGTACTCCTCCCTTCGCCTCCTCGAGCCCCGAGTTTATTTCGACAAGGCAGGGGGTCACGATCCCCGCCGCCACGGATCTTTTTGATATTTCGGCGGCAAGCGCGGCGCTGTCGAGCGAATGGATAAGCCCCACGCGGCCGATGATCTTTCTGACTTTATTGGTCTGAAGACGCCCGATAAAATGAATGTGATCCGGGTCAAAGCGCAGCGACGGGAGTTTTTCCTCAAGCTCCTGGACACGGTTTTCGCCCATATAATGAAGCCCGTTTTCGCCTGCGAAATTGATTATATCGGCGGGGACGGTCTTCGTCGCGGCGACGACCTCTGCCCTGTATTTGCCGGCAGTCTCGAGTATCCGGAGAAGATTTTCCCTTATCTGATCTTCATCAAAGACCCTAACCGATGATTTTTCCGTCATAAAGATCTTTTCCTCTCGTAATGACAAGATCGTTCTTCGCCAGCCACGCTATCGGGTCGTCGGACTTTGTGGTCCTTTCGGCGACTATGAAATACCCGTCGTACTCGTAAAGCGGCTCGACCCTTCTCATGACGACCTTCGTTCCGCGGAGGGTGTAAACGACGTTATACCCCTCGAGCAGATAGACCGACGACGTCGGTATCCTGAACCCCGTATAGCTTTTACGGACTATCTGGACCGTCTGAGTTCTTGAAAAACTGAAATCCGACGGTATTACCGAACCCCTGAGGATGAGGACCGCAACGTCGCTGTCAACGTCGTATAGGATGCGGTACAGATACATGCTTACCGTCGCGCCGTTGTTCTGCGGGAATTTGACGGAATAATTTTTTCCTGTTTCGAAATAATGCAGCTCCGCCTTGTCTATCTCACATGCTGCGTACCAGATATAATCCGTCACGACCTTGCCGACGGGATAACCGAACCCGGTTGAGGAAAAGTCCTCCGCGGGACTGCTCTTTTTTTCCATAAAAGCGGCGTAGGTCAGCATGGAGATATTACTGCTCGAAAAAGCGGTTTCATATCCGTCGACGAACGAATAAAAATATCCCGCCGAGCTCGTGTTGATCTGCATTTCTGAATTTGATAGTCTCTCGTAAAGCGCGTCGCGCTGCGCGGTGAGCTCGCTTATCAGCGAAGTGTACGACAAAACGCTTCGCGTGATTATCCTTCGTTTATTTAGATTGATCAGCAGATCGTCCTTTGCTACGTTAGCCGCAGACATATTGCCGTCTGACGAGTATTTAAGGAATTCGTAATACCCCGCCCAGATACTCTTGTCTATCGACGCGGTATCAGACCGCCGCTCGGACTCTGTCATATTGCTGTTTTTCAGAAGGTCTATTCTTTTGTTGAGAGCGACAATTTCGTTGAACAGCTCCTGCGAATTCTGCGACGGGAATACCTCCGCGACCTTTTCCCATGCCGCGACCTTGTCTCCGTCGTTTTTGAGATAGTTAACGTTTCCCTCAGTCGTTGAATAAACGACCTGCTCGTTTCTCATAATAACCGCGCGGGAGCTCAGCGTCTCCTCGGCGGTCGCTTCCGCCGCCGTCACGGTGTCAATATCCGGAGTGAAGCCCCCGGTGATGTGGTAAAGAATATACGCGATAATAACGACCGCAAGAACGCCCGAGGCAATATATTTAAGAACGTTTTTGATATACGATGAATCCATTTCGTCCCTCAGCCCAAAAGATGCTCACGGACCGCCCGGAGGACGTCGTCCGCGCCTCCGTCCTCGTCGGCATAGACACGGAGCGCGCCGGGATAGCGCGTCCCGGAGAACCACGTGAGCTGTCTTTTTGCGTAATTGCGTGTGTTTTTCTTTATAAGCTCGATGCCGTCGGAAACTGACATCTTCCCGTCGAGCACAAGATACCCCTCGCGGCATCCGATAACTCCGGCCATCGGGCAGTCCCGCGGGAGGTCCCATTTTTCAAGTTCTTCAAAGAGACCGTTTTCGACCATTTGATCGACCCTGCGGCCGACGGCTTCGTAAAGTCTGCCGCGATCCCTAAAGCTGACTATGACGATGAGAGGCGAAAACCTTTCGTCTCCCTTTAGCGAGCGCTCGTCCCACTCCGTCTTTGTCATTCCGGTCCCCTCGAAAATCTCGAGGGCCCTTATAACTCTGCGTACGTTGT
>JAGABQ010000085.1:0-6455 GCA_017614495.1 Clostridia bacterium | reverse complement strand
GTGCCCACCTTCCCCTCCAAGGGGAAGGCAAGATTTTTGTTAGGCTCGGCTTTGCAGAAAGCAAAATGCCGTTAGTAAAGCGATGGTTTAAGTAAGCCTCCCTTGTGTAAAGGCAGGCGTGAACCCCAAAGCTCGCTTTGCTCGCTTCGAGGACCCCGCCACGGGGGACCGCTTGCGGTGGAGGGATTGTCTCTGTAAAGTTCTCGCTTTACAATCCCCCTGCGGCGGGAGAAGCCAAGAGGTTGGCCGTCGCCCTTCGATCTCCGCCTCATTTGCAACTTTCGTGCGATTTTCCTGCGACAAATCTGCGAAAAAGGTGAGATGCGTTTTTTCGCGGGATGCGGTATAATTATGCCGTGACCGCGGACGGACGGCAGGACGGCAAAAGGGAAGAGGGACGCCCGCGCGCCGCATTTTATTTCCCGGGGTGATTGAAACGCGGCGGGCGGTATGGTATAATATACAAAATGCAACCGGCGGAGAAAAAAACATGATGACACTTGACAAATCGATACTGCGCCTCGTTTTCGCTTTCGAGGGCAGGGGCATACTTCTTTACGTGCTTCTGACCGGTTTGATAGCCGGCATACTCGCGTCGGTGATAGGCCTCGAGCGTCAGCTCCAGGGCGAGGCCGCAGGCATAAGGACTCACGCCCTTCTTGCCGTCGGGAGCTCACTCCTCATGACGGTATCGATATGGGCGATAAGGATGGCCGACGGTACGATCGACATAGTCCACCAGACGGTCAGCGCCGGCCTGAACTACGACACGTCGCGTATCGCCGCCGCAGTCGTGACGGGTATCGGTTTTCTCGGAGGCGGGGTGATCGTAAAAGGCAAGTTCACCGTGAGGGGGCTCGCCACCGCCTCAACGCTGTGGATCTCAACGGCGCTCGGCCTCGCGTGCGGCTCGGGGTTCATCCTCGAAGCGATCGTCTCGATCGTCGTGGTCCTCGTAATCCTGCTCGTTTTCGGGCGGATACTCAAGTACATAGACGACCATTCGCCGTCCGTCACGATGACGGCGGACGCCTCGTATCCCGTGATAGAGCGCGTCAGACAGTTCTCGGAGCAGAACGGCTACGTCCTCCGCACGGTCGACGTGCTCGGGATAGAAGACGGCGTGACGACTCTCCGAGTCGCCTTCGGCTTCAAGACGCCGGAGAATCTGCTGCTCTATTTCAGGGAGCAGATGCTCTCCGTGCCGGAGGTCGGGCAGGTCACCGTGAACGGCGGAAAGGAAAAGAAGCACCATGCCGGATAACAGGGGCCCTTACGACGATATAATAAACCTCCCGCACCACGTGGCGCAGTGGGAGAAGAAGCTCAAGAGATCGAGCTTTGCGGCGCAGTTCAGGCCGTTCTTCCCGAAAGGATACAAGGAGGTTCTCGCCGAGGTCGAGCGTACGACCGAGGAGCGCGAGGATCTCGACGACTACGTAAAAGCAGAGCTCGACAAGCGGCTCGGCGTCGTCTTCGCCCACGTGAGGGAACGCCCGGAGATAACCGTCAGGTACTTCCTCCCGGACAAGACCAAGCCCGGCGGCGCGTATCTCGACGTCACGGGCAGGGTCGTGAAATTCGACCCGATAAGGCGCGCCGTGATTTTCGAGAACGGGACGGTCGTCCCTGCCGCCGACATTTACGGCATAAGCGGCGAGATCATTGACGAATATTTCCCCGACGGGATGTGAGAGGAGAAGACCGTGAAACGCGAAAAGAGGATAGAGGAAAACGAAAGGCGCTTCGACGCCTGCCGCGAGGCAGTTGACGGGCTGCTCTCGGCGCTGGACAAATACGAGAAATGTCTCGGGGACCTTTCCAGGCTCACGGACTATTACGGCAGCGGGACGTGGCTCGGCGACTTCGAGGCCGACGAGGCGGGAAAGCTCCCTCCCGATCTCAAGAGGGGCGTCCTCTCGGAGGACGGCGTATATAATATGCTCGAAAACAACCGCGAGGCGGAGATAAGCATGCTCAGGGTGCTCACCGGCCTCGCAAAGATGAGAACGGAGTGAAATCATGAGATATTCCGACAGACTTAACGGATACTGGGAGGAAGGGTACCACTACTACCTCGAGTTTCGCGATGAAAAGCTCACGGTGCGCGGATACCGCCGCGACGTGACGCTCGAAACGACGGTCTCGTACGACGCCGACGCCCTCGAGCGGGGCGAGAGGACGGTCATAACTCTCGGGGACAATATCCTCTCCCGCACCTGGGACGGCCAGCCCTTCACCTGGATAAAGGAGCTCGCGTACGAAAACGGCGAGCTCAAAATGCTCTATTTCTACACGATAATGGGCGAGACGCTCTACACCCTCAAAAAGGTGGAGAACGGCCCCTTCGATCACATAATAATCAGGGACGACGAATTCCTCCCGGGGCTTCAGGGCAAATGGGTAAAATGGGCGGAGAGCGGCGACCGCTCGTGCTTCCTCACGATAGAGGGCAACCGCCTCACCCTGCCGTGGGCGCCCGAGAGCCGGCCCTTCCACGTCGTCAGCTACGCGTACGACAGGGAAGCGGTCCATATAGTCCCCGAGAACCTCATAGACGAGGATTTCGGGTCTTACACGGGCGTGGACGTCCTGCCGGATATGCTCACGACGCGCATGATTGTCTTCGACGCGTCGATGCCTCTCTGGGTCTTTGCGCGCGAGGACATGCTCGACAAAATATCGGTCCCCGCGGCGGCGAAGGAGCCGATGAGGAACACCATGATACGCGAGCCCGCGCCGTCGGCCCCCTTCGCGCCGCCCGCCGGATTTACGGGTATGGGCATGACGGGGGACGGCAAGCCGCTCGTCAGGCCGGCGCCGGAGAACAAAAAAGAGCCCTCCGGAAAGGGCCCGAATTTCTGCTCCTGCTGCGGCTATAAGCTCCCCGCCGATCACGGCAAGTTCTGCCCCGAATGCGGCTCCCGGCTGTGAGTCAGCCGCCGAGGAGGCGGCCGATGCGGTCGAGCATTCGGTTTTTTATGCGGTAAACTTCGGATCTTTCGCGGTCGAGGTCGGCGGCGATCTGATCCGCCGAGAGGCGGTCGCGGTACACGCCCTGCATCACCTGCTTCTCGCTTTCCGAGAGGGCGCCGCATATCGAGTCCATCACCCTGCGCATCAGCTCGAGCGATATGAGCCGGCCGCGTACGTCTTCCGTAAACCCGAGCCCGGCGGGGAGCTCCCCGCCGAGCTCGTTTTTGAGAGAATCCGCCTCCTCGACCACGCTCAGCATGTACGCCTCGTCGTCCGAGGACGCGTAAAACTCTTTGAGAAATTCGTCGGCCTTTTTCCTGCATTCAGTCATTTTTGTTGTCTCCTTTGCTTAATTGCTTCCTGTATGCGGGAAAAAGCGCTTGACTTTTCCCGCTCATTTTTGTATAATACGTTCAAGGCGGCGGGACGCCGTCCCTTTGCCGTATATTATACCACAATCGGGGAAAATTGTCAATACATTTTCCGCGATATAGGAAAAAAGGAGAAAAAGACATGTTCAAGGACGTCCTTGACTCTCTTCTCAGAGAAAGCGGAATAAACGCGCTCACCCTTTCGCGCGAGATAAAGGTGCCTAAGACCGTCGTCTACGCCTGGAAAAACGGCGAGCGCACCCCGGGCATGGAGCACCTCAAGCTTCTGTCGGATTATTTCAACGTCTCCCTCGAGCGCCTCTGCGAAAAGGAGGACCCCGTCCTCCCGGCCGACGAGGCGGAGCTCATCGCCATGCTGAGATCGACGAAAAACATATCCGACGCGGCGTACGAGCGCATCATCGGGAACATAAAGGAGAATCTCCGGATCCACCTCTCAAACGCCGGCGGGAAAGGCAGAAACGGTGAGCCCAAGCCGTGAGGCCGAGATAAAGCGGACGGCGCTGCGTCTGCTTGAGCTTCAGAACCCGAGGGGCAGGTTTGCCCTCATATCCCTCGACTACGCGGCGCTCGTCAGCGAGGAGCCGGTGATATGCTGCGACATTTCGGAGATATCGGCGCCCGGGGACGGCGTTCTCGGCGTGTCGGCGCTCCGCGGCGGCATAGGCATAATCTACGTCGACGTGGAGGGCGCCAGGCGGCTAGAGCCCGAGGCCGTCAAGACGGTGATGCACGAATACGGGCACATCCTCCTGCACCACGCGGGGAGAAAGACCGACCGTCGGGAGGCCGAGCGGGAGGCCGACGCCTTCGCCCTCGAGTTCCTCGTTCCCGAGTTTTTCGTCAGATACCTCGCGCTCACCCGCGGGAATCTCACCGAAAGCTGGCTGTCGGGGTTCCTCGCGGCCACACCGGAGATGATAAGGAAGAGACTCAGGCAGCTCTCGGAGCGGAAGTATATGCCGACCCGGCTCGAGCTCGGACTTATGAGGCGCTTTTTCGCGCCCGACAGAGAAAAATAAAAAATTCAACCAATATAAGGAGTCATTTATGTCAGAAGAATGCACGCACGACTGCGCGACCTGCGGAGCGAACTGCTCCTCCCGTCAGGGCGAGCGGGAGAGCCTCATAGCCCCCGCCAACGCCGGCAGCAGAATAAGAAAAGTAATAGGCGTCGTCAGCGGAAAGGGCGGCGTGGGCAAGTCCCTCGTCACCTCGCTGCTCGCCGTTTCGATGATGAGAGCCGGGAAGAAAGCGGCGGTGCTCGACGCCGACGTTACCGGTCCGTCGATACCCAGGATATTCGGAGTCAAAGGCCCCGTGAGCGGCGACGAGCGGGGGATATTCCCCGCGGAGTCGAAGACGGGGATAAAGATCATATCGGTCAATCTCTTCCTCGACAAGGACGAGACACCCGTTCTGTGGAGGGGCCCGATCATCGCGGGCACCGTAAAACAGTTCTGGTCCGACGTGTTCTGGGACGACGTCGACTATATGTTCGTCGACATGCCCCCCGGCACGGGGGACGTCGCGCTGACGGTCTTCCAGTCGCTCCCCCTCGACGGGATCATCGTAGTCACCTCTCCCCAGGAGCTCGTGAACATGATAGTCGCCAAGGCGGTCAACATGGCCGACATGATGAACGTGCCGGTCATCGGCCTCGTCGAGAACATGGCGTATCTGAAATGCCCCGACTGCGGCAGGGAGATACCCGTCTTCGGCGAGTCGAGAGTCGAGGCGGCGTCGGAGACCTTCGGCGTGCCGGTCCTCTGCCGCATACCGCTCGATCCCGCGCTGCCCGGGCTTTGTGACAAAGGGCAGATCGAACAGTCGCCCGAGGGGCTCTGCGACGGGGCCGTCAGGGCGCTGCTCGAAATATGACCCGCGCTCGCAGGGCAGGGGAAAGGAAACGGAGAAAAGTTTTGCCTTACATCATTCTCGGGCTCGCCGCCGCCGCGATTTTCTGCGTCTTCGCGTTTGACGAGCGGCCCGTGCTGACGGAATACACGGTAAAGTCGTCAAAGGTCGCGGAGCCGGTCAGGATACTCCATATAACCGATCTGCACAACTGTCTTTTCGGTGAGGAGCAGAGCCGGCTGACCGGGATGATCGACGCCGCGGAGCCGGATATCGTCGTCTTTACGGGGGATATGTCCGACCCGAGGTACGGGGAGGACAACGCCCTGCTGCTCGCGCGGCTGGTCTCGGAGAAATATCCGTCGTTCTACGTCTTCGGCAATCACGAAAACGCGTATCCCGGGAACGTCTCGAAGGTGTGCGACAAGTTTGCCGAGGCGGGGCTGACGGTCCTGCGCGGGAGCGCGGAGAAGATCAGCGTCGGGGGCACGGCGCTCCTGATATGCGGCATAGACGACCCGAACGCCTCCCCGGATTACAACCTCAGGATGTGGGAAAACGAGCTCGACGACTGCGCCGGGGCAGCCGCCTCCGAGCCGGGGGTGTTTTCCGTGCTTCTGACCCACAGGCCGGAGTGCGTCAACGACTACGCCGGACGGGGCTTCGACCTAATCATGGCGGGGCACGCCCACGGCGGCCAGGCGAGGATACCGCTCATACTGAAAAACGGGATCTACGCCCCGTCCCAGGGGCTTTTCCCGAAATACACGGGAGGGCTGTACCTTCTTTCCGACGGCACGCCCCTCGAGGTCTGCCGCGGACTTTCGACGAAAATCCGCCCCCGCGTCTTCAACCGCCCGGAGATCTCCCTCGTCACGGTAGAACCCGGCGAAAATCCCCCCGCGTGAAGCGCGCAGAGCGGCCCTCTGTCTTGGCGTCGCTCTTTTGAAACGCACAGAGCCGCACTTTGTCTTGGCGTCGCTCTTTTGAAACGCACAGAGCCGCACGAACTCTTGGCTTCTCCTTGAGGAGAAGCTGTCCCGCAGGGACTGATGAGGTGGAAAGAAGCGCTTTAAGCCGTTTGTCAGCCCTGTGCGTTCGCTAACACCTCATCCGTCAGCTGACGCTGACACCTTCCCCTCAAGGGGAAGGCAAGATTAAGTTCCGCTCTGTGCGTTTCAAAAGAGGGACGCCAAGACAGAGGGCCGCTCTGCGCGCTTCACGCGGGGG
>JAGABQ010000084.1:0-3395 GCA_017614495.1 Clostridia bacterium | reverse complement strand
TTTTTCATGGCATTACCGCCTGTCATAATGTAGACAATTAGATGTGATGATTATAAGTTGAATTTGTCTCATAAAATATTTCACAACATGCAAAAACCCCGTTAACCTATTGACTTTTTGCCGTCAAAATGATATAATTGCAATTGCGATGACGGTTGTCAAAAGGTCTACTTTTTGACGGCTTTTTGTTTATTCTGAAGCTCTTTTCTTCTCCTGTAAAACGTCGCCTCGCTGATTTTGCAGATGCCGAGGACCTCTTCGGTCGTTAGTTGATTATCTCCCCATTTTCTGACGATCTCAGGGAAGTCTGTCGGAAGACTGGTTTGCGGTCTTCCGAATCTTATGCCTTTTTCTTTTGCCGCCGCGATGCCCTGCGCCTGGCGGTTTTTTATATTTTCGCGCTCTGTCTGAGCGACGAACGAAAGAATCTGCAGAACCAGGTCGGCGATGAACGTCCCCATGAGATCCTTCCCGTTCCGTGTGTCCAGAAGCGGCATATCGATAACGCAGATATCAATGCCGATATCCTTTGTAAGAATGCGCCACTGGCGTTGAATTTCTTCATAATTCCTGCCGAGACGGTCTATGCTCAATATGTAGAGGAGATCGCCTTTTTGAAGCATTCCGACCATTCTGTTGTATTGCGGGCGGTCGAAATCCTTGCCCGACTGTTTGTCGATAAACGTATTTACGTCAGCGACGCCGGCCTTTGCCATTGCTGCAAGCTGACGGCTTTCGTTCTGATCCTGTGACGATACCCTGATATATCCGTACTGATTTCCCATTTTTAACTCCTCCTATACGCTGATACATGACGAGTCATTATATCACTCGGAAGGTCAGCGTCCGCGACAGGGCTTTCGAAGGTTGTCTCGCCATTAGTTTCTCCTTACGCATGCGAGCACGGCACAGACGCGCATTCGCGCAAATCTGAAAAAATTTTTTCGCGGACCCCTTGACAAGTTAGCCGCGGCTTACTATAATATTACCGTGATGTTAGCCGGAGGCAACAATTGCGGAAGGGAGGCGGTCGTATGATGCCGCTGACGCTTGCGGACCCGGGCGAGGAGCTTATCATAAAAAGGGTAGGCGGCAGCCCCGAGGTCAGACAGCATCTTGAAAATCTGGGCTTTGTCCCGGGAGGAAACGTGATAATCGTTTCAAAGATCGGCGAGAATCTCATCGTGAACGTAAAGGAATCGAGAATTGCCGTCGACCGTGAACTCGCAAAAAGGATAATGATTTAGGAGGACGCATGAAAACTCTAAGAGACGCGAAAATAGGCGACACCGTAAAGGTCGTAAAGCTCCACGGCGAGGGCGCCGTGAAAAGACGCATCATGGACATGGGCGTGACGAAGGGCGTCGAGGTGTATATACGCAAGGTCGCGCCGCTCGGCGACCCAATCGAGGTCAATCTCCGCGGATACGAGCTCAGTATCCGTAAGGAGGACGCCGGGATGATCGAGGTCGAATGACCGGTCTCCCGCCCGGGGGCTTATTATTTTACCGGTATGTTAGCGTAGGACAACTAAACCGCAGGAAAGGAACGGAAAAAGCATGGATATAAGAATTGCCCTCGCGGGCAACCCGAACAGCGGCAAGACCACGCTGTTCAACGCCCTGACGGGGTCGAATCAGTTCGTCGGCAACTGGCCGGGCGTGACGGTCGAGAAAAAGGAAGGCAAACTCAGAAAGCACGACGGCGTGACCGTCACCGACCTCCCCGGGATATACTCCCTCTCGCCGTACACCCTCGAGGAGGTCGTCGCGAGGAATTACCTCATAAACGAGCGCCCCGACGCAATACTCAACATAATAGACGGCACCAACCTCGAGAGGAACCTCTATCTCACGACGCAGCTCACCGAGCTCGGCGTGCCGGTCGTGCTCGCCGTCAACATGATGGACGTCGTGAGGAAAAACGGCGACGTCATAAACGTCGCCGAGCTTTCGAGGCAGATCGGGTGCAAGGTCGTCGAGATCTCGGCGCTCAGGGGAGACGGCGTGACCGAGGCGGCCGAGGCCGCCATCGAGGCCGCGAAGAACGGCAGGACGGTCCCGCAGCACACCTTCTCGGGCCCCGTTGAGCACGCCCTCGCGCACATCGAGGAGGCCGTCGTTCACGACCTGCCGGAGGAACAGCAGCGCTGGTACGCGGTCAAGATATTCGAGCGCGACGAAAAGGTGCTCGAAAAGCTAAACCTCCCGGACGACGTCCGCGGGCACATCGAAAAGGACATCGCGGCGGCCGAGAACGAGCTCGACGACGACGCCGAGAGCATAATCACGAACGAGCGGTACGTGTATATCGCCGGGGTGATAAAGGCCTGCTACAAAAAGAAAAACAAGGGTGCGCTCACGGCATCCGACAAAATAGACAGAGTGGTCACGAACCGCTGGCTCGGGCTTCCGATATTCGCCGTCATCATGTTCCTCGTTTACTGGATCTCGATGGTCGGCCCCGGCGCGTGGGCGACCGACTGGGCAAACGACGGCCTCTTCGGCGACGGGTTCCACCTCTTCGGCATCGGCTCGGCCGCTTACGAAGAGAAATCCGGCGACTACGAGGCGGCGGTGAACGCGATAAACGCCTTCGGCTTTGAGTTCGACGCGGAAGACGGTGACTTTGACGCCGACGCGTTCCTCGGCGAACTCAGCGGCTTCGCTTCCTCCGAAAAGACGGCTCAGATCACCGTCGAGGACGAGGATACGCTCGAGGACACCGAGCTGACCGTTTATTTTGACAAGGTTCCGGAAGACGCCGGAGACGACGTCAACGGCATGTCGTTCAAAGACGCCGTCGCGTTCTTTACCGAAAAGGGCTTCGACGGGCCCGACCCGGCGGAGGACGGCGTGTGGGTGCCGGGCGTCCCGGCTCTGATCGAAAAGCTCCTCGACGCGGCGAACAGCCCCGACTGGCTCAGAGGGCTCATCCTTGACGGTATCGTCGCGGGCGTCGGCGCCGTGCTCGGCTTCGTGCCTCAGATGCTCGTGCTGTTCCTGCTGCTCGCCTTCCTCGAGGCCTGCGGCTACATGGCGCGCATCGCCTTCGTGCTCGACCGCATTTTTCGCCGCTTCGGCCTGTCCGGAAAATCGTTTATCCCGATGCTCATCGGCACGGGCTGCGGAGTTCCCGGCATCATGGCGTCGCGGACGATCGAGAACGAGCGCGACCGCCGCATGACGATAATGACGACGACCTTCATCCCCTGCGGCGCGAAAGTGCCGTTCATCGCGATGATCGCCGGCGCGCTGTTCGGAAAATCGCCGCTCATCGCGACCTCGGCATACTTTATCGGCATGGCCTCGGTCATCGTCTCGGGCATAATGCTCAAAAAGACGAAGCGCTTCGCCGGGGAGCCGGCGCCCTTCGTCATGGAGCTCCCGGCGTAT
>JAGABQ010000083.1:0-3127 GCA_017614495.1 Clostridia bacterium | reverse complement strand
TCGTCACCCGTCAGGACCTGCTCTCCTGCTTCCCCTTCGGCGACGCGATCCACAGGATAACCGTGACGGGCGCTCAGCTCAGGAAAATGGTCAAGCACATCCTTCGCGACGACGCCTGGCGCGGGACTACGGAGTTCTATCAGTTCTCGAGGGGCTTCCGCGTGGTGTACGACAAGCCGAAGCGCGAGATCCTCTCGCTCTCCCTCGACGGCGAGGACATAAAAGACGACAAACTCTATACCGTCGGGCTTCAGGACTACCATTTCAACAACATGGACGAGTTCCTGAACGTCACGCTCGAGGAGGTGCGCAAAAACGCCCCGACCCGCAAGCTGGCGACGAACTGCACCGACGTGATAGAAGAATATATGTCGGGCAGAGAGCTCATCAAACTTCCCGACGACAGGCGGCTCAACATCATAGAATAAGGATATCATGGCAAAAGAATACAGATCGATGCACTTCACGGGCGAACGCGCGATCTACGGCCGGGAGGGCGTCGCCGTCTTCGACTCTCTCTTCGACGACGGCGAGTCGCCGATAAAGGAATGCCGCGACGTGACGGTCGAAAAATGCATTTTCGGCTGGAAATATCCCCTTTGGTACGACGAGAACGTGACGGTCAGGGGCTGCACCTGGCTCGAGGCGGCGCGCGCCGGGGTGTGGTACACGAAAAACATATCGGTCACCGACGCCGTCATTTCCGCCCCCAAAAACTTCAGAAGATGCAGCGGGGTGAGTCTTACCGACGTTTCGTTCACAAACGCCGAGGAGACCCTCTGGGCCTGCTCGGACGTTAAACTGAAAAACGTGACGGCGAAGGGGCACTATTTCGCCATGAACTGCTCGGATATGGAGGTCGACGGCCTCCGGCTTGACGGCAACTACGCCTTTGACGGAACGAAAAACGTCGTTATCAGAAACTCGCATCTCTCGACTAAGGACGCCTTCTGGAACAGCGAGAACGTGACGGTCGAAAACTCATTCATATCCGGAGAATATCTCGGCTGGAACAGCAGGGACCTCACCCTCGTCAACTGCTCGATAGAGAGCAATCAGGGCCTCTGCTACATAAAAAACCTCAAACTCGTGAACTGCACCCTCATAAACACCGATCTCGCCTTCGAGTTCTCGGACGTAGACGCCGAGGTCGTCACGGGGGTCGAGAGCGTCCTCAATCCCCGCTCGGGGATCATCCGCGCGGGCTATATCAGGGAGCTCATCGTCGAGGCGGGGAGAGTGAACGCAGGCGACACCGAGATCGTCTGCCCCGATATCGGAAAGATATCCGACAAGCCCGAGTGGCTGAGAAACAGAGACTACTGAAGGAGGACGCATGACGATTCCGAATGAAAAGATCGCGCCGGAAATGCGCGAATCGGGCGAGATGTACCTCGAGACCATACTGATTCTGTCCGAAAAACAGCCCGTCGTGAGGTCTATCGACGTCGCCGGGGAGATGGGCTTTTCCCGCCCGTCGGTCAGCCGGGCGGTCGCGACGCTGAAAAAAGGCGGGTACATCACCGTTGAAAAAAGCGGCGATCTCCGCCTGACGGAAACCGGCCGCGAGATAGCGGTCAAGATCTACGAGCGGCACAGAGTGATCTCCCGCCTGCTCAAAAAGATCGGCGTACCGGAGAAGGTCGCCGACGCCGACGCCTGCCGCATCGAGCACGTCATCAGCGACGAGACCTTCGGCGCCATAAAAAACAGCATAACCTGATACAAGTTAAACCCCCGGGCGGCGCGATCGCGCATCCCGGGGGATTTTGTGTTCAATAATCAGATCCGCGTCATGCTCGGAATAATGTCGATCCCGGTAAGCGTCCTCGATATTTCATCATCGCTGAACGGTTCTTTGAGGGTATAGTAAACGGACACGTCATTATCCTGAAGAATGTCGGAAAGCTCAAATATCTGCTCCGGTGTGCCGATCGCCGCGCATATCGCGCCGCAGTAGGCGAAGGTGTATTTCCAGTCCGGATCGTTTATGTCTCTCAGGATCGTGAAGCCCCTGTCCTTCAACATTTTTTCCGTTTCTGACAGTCTGGCCGTTATTTTATCAGCGTCCTCGTCCAAATATTCGCGCAAGTTCAGATTTGCGAGGATTTTCTCCTTTTCATTCTTAAACTCGTCCGAGGCCCTCACCCGAAGCACGGTATCGATGAACTCCTCGGGCGGACGCTCGGCGAGGAACTCCGCCTTCTCCTTTTCCGTCCATCCGTCGAAGAAATCTTCGCTCAGTTTATACAGGTGGCGGTATCCCTTGTCTCCGTCGAGGTAAACGTGCACCTGTTCAACTGTCGTTACCGCCGCGTCCGCTATCATCTGATTCAGGATTTCTCCGGTCTGAGAATGATATTCATGGCTCATTTTTGCCAGACCGTCATGCTCGAAATTCAGGACGATCATAAAGGGAACGGCATCGTCGGCTTCGGCGCCCGACAGAGGTCCGCGGTGCGGGACGAGTTCCATATCAACGTCGTCCATCCTTTGGATCTTTGCTCTGTATAAATTTGCTCTCAGGAGTCTCAACTCCATATCAAGCCAGTATACGTCTTTTATTTCGTTGACAGGATCTGGGACTTCGATGGCGTCGGAATTTTCAGTAGGAATGACGGGCGGCTGATTTATACATGACGAAAGGACCGATATGATTACGAACGCGAATATCAGCAAAAATGCCGCCTTGTTTTTGAACATAAGATTCACCTCCATGCAAGCCCGAAATACGCATAAGTGTCTGTACAGGAATTTGCTGTACGAGTAACCGTCAGCGTATAAATTATAATCATATCCCGATGACTTGTCAACACATTTTTGTAAAAAATTATATCGTGAATGATTTTTGCGCCTACCCCCCGTTGATAAATCAAAACATGATATTACGCCGGCCTCATTTATGTTCTTGAAAAAAACCGCGCGATATGGTAGAATATAGGCGATAAACAGTTCCCGCCACGGCGGGTCTGAAAGGAGAAAAATTATGAAATATATCTGCGACGTCTGCGGCTGGGAATACGACGAGGAGCAGGGGCTCCCCGAGGCCGGAATAGAGCCCGGAACGAAGTTCGAGGATCTTCCCGACGATTTTGAGTGCCAGCTCTGCGGAGTCGGCAAGGAAAAC